>NZ_JAUZMZ010000290.1:0-3428 GCF_036327435.1 Rhodococcus chondri
GTGTCCCCGTACGGGGCGTACCGCACCGGCGACGACCAGGTCGTCGTCCTCGGAACCACCAACGACCGTGAATGGCAGCACCTGGCCGGTGATGAAGGAGGCGGCGTCCGTGGCGAGGAAGACGAACGCGCCGGCGACCTCTTCCGGCTCGGCCCAGCGACGCAACGGAATTCGGTTGAGCATGTTCGCAGCGAACTTTTCGTTGGTGCGGATGGTCTCGGTCATCGGTGTCGCCGCGAGCGGGGCCAGGGCGTTGACGAGGATGCTCTTGCGCGCCAGTTCGCGGGCCAGCGACTTGGTGATGCCGATGATGCCGGCCTTCGCCGCCGAGTAGTTCACCTGTCCCAGCGTTCCCGTGAGCCCCGCCGACGACGTGACGTTGATGATGCGGCCCGTACCGTCGGTCGCGAGGAAGGGCAGCGCGGCCTGCGAGCAGTTGAAGGCGCCGAGCACGTGGATGTCGTGGATGCGCTGGAACGATTCGGTGGTCGTCTCGGCGAACATCGCCGGGTCGGTCACGCCCGCGTTGTTGACCAGGATATGCAGGACGCCTTCGGTGAAACCCGCCGCGCGAGCGGCCGCGGCGTCGGCGGCTTCCCGGTCGCGAACATCGAGCGCGAAGCTGTCGGCCTTGCCGCCGTTCTTCGAAATACGTTCGGCAACAGCGGCTGCGGCGCTACCGTCGACGTCGGTGACGAGTACTGCCGCACCGGCAGCAGCGAGCGCCTCGGCCACCGCGGAACCGATGCCTCCCGCCGCACCGGTCACGAGCGCCGACCGCCCGGTCAGATCGAACAAATTCTTGTTGTCGGCCATCAGTAGCTCCTCGGCAATCCCAAAGTGTGTGAACCCAGATAGTTCAGAATCATTTCCTGGCTGATCGGGGCGATCCGCATGACGCGCGCTTCACGGAAGTAGCGTGAGACGTTGTACTCCTCCGAATAGCCCATGCCGCCGTGTGTTTGGAGCGCGCGATCGGCCGCGGTGAAACCGGCATCGGCACAGAGGTACTTGGCGGTGTTCGCCTCGCGGCCGCACGGTTTACCGTTGTCGAACAACCAGGTCGCTTTGCGCAGGACGAGCTCGGCCGCATCCAGGTGGGCGAGCGAATCCGCGAGCGGGAACTGGATGCCCTGGTTCATGCCGATCGGCCGGCCGAACACTTCCCGTTCGTTGCCGTATTTGACGGCCTTGTCCAGCGCGACCCGGCCGATACCGAGCGCTTCGGCGGCGATCAGCATGCGTTCGGGGTTGAGGCCGTCGAGCAGGTAGCGGAAGCCCTGGCCCTCCTCGCCGACACGATCTTCCACGGGGATGCGGAGGTCGTCGATGAAAAGCTCGTTGGACGTGACCGCGTTGCGGCCCATCTTGCGGATCGGCCGGATATCGACCTTGCTGCGGTCGAGATCGGTGAGGAACAGAGTCATTCCGTCGGTCTTCTTCTCGACCTCGTCGTACCGCTGTGTGCGGGTCAGGAGCAGGATCTTCTCCGACTCCATCGCCTTGGAGATCCACACCTTGCGTCCGTTGACGACGTAGTGGTCGCCTTCGCGCTTCGCGAACGTGGTGATGCGCGAGGTGTCGAGGCCCGCGCCCGGTTCGGTGACCCCGAAGCAGACGTTGAGGTCGCCGCTGACGATGCGCGGCAGTGTCCGGGCCTTGAGCTCGTCGGAGCCGTGCACCACGACGGGATGCATTCCGAAGATGTTCAGGTGGATGGCGCTGGCGGCATTCATTCCTCCGCCCGAGCGCGCGACTTCCTCGAGCAGGATCGTCGCCTCGGTGATGCCGTATCCGTGCCCGCCGTATTCCTCGGGCATCGTGATACCCATCCAGCCGCCGTCGGCGATGGTCTTGTAGAACTCCGTCGGAAACTCGTGTGCGAGATCCTTTTCCATCCAGTACTGGTCGTCGAAGTTCTTCATCAACGCTGCGACCGACTTACGGATCAATTCCTGATCCTCGGTCAGGTCGAAACTCATCCCGTTCACGGCATTGTTCATGCGCGCGTCGCCGATCCGTCGACACCGATCGAGACCATGTCACCGATCGAGACCATGTCGTGGGGATTCATGATTTTCCTTCCGGGTTGGGTCATCGGATCAGTCGGAGGCAGGCAGTGCCTGCGCCGATTTGACGACCATCGGGGCGCCGTCGTAGCTCAGCTCACCTGCACCCGGTGACGTACACAGCACCTCCACGGTGTCGTCCGCATTCACGTAGCGCTTCCCCAGGAGGGTGACGGCTTCGCCCGCGGGAGGTGCTGAGGGCCGACCGGGAGGCGCCGGCTCCATCGGCGCATCTCCACAGGCGATTGCCTGCCCACCGTCGGCCGGAGCGCGAACGACGACAACCCGGGTGGTGCAGGTGGTACTGGCGAGCTGGATACCCGGACGTAGCGGCATGGTCATGACGGACCTCTCTCTCGGCAGACTTCGACGAACGAGCAGGCTCGCTCCCACATAGGAAACTATCTTCTCCAAGAAAGAGAATCAACCTATCGATACGGACGGGGAGGAACGTCGCCTCCCGCCCGGCTCGGGCGGGTGCGCATGCGCGACCACGCACTCACTTACCGGTTCCGGGCCGCAGACCTGCGGTTTCGGCCCGAATCGCCCCGGTGATTGACTATCGCGACGAGTCGTGGAAACCTATTGATCAGTAATGAGAATGCAATTCTCACCAAAGAGAGGAGGTGGAGAATGGCCCTGGTGCCCCCGCTACCCGCCGACCAGTGGGACGAGAGCGTGAACTTCGCACTCAAGGGCATGCTGCCGCGGGACATGCGCAATCCGGAGAGAGCCGGCGCCGCGCTCTCGACGCTCGTCCGGCATCCCGATCTGGCAAAAGCGTTCCTCGGCTTCAGCGTTCATCTGCTCTACCGATCGACGCTCCCCCCACGCCTGCGCGAGCTGGCCATCCTGCGCGTTGCGAACCGGCACGATTGCTCCTACGAGCTCGGCCATCACATCGAGATGGCCCAGAACGAAGCCGGACTCACCCGAGCCGAGGTCGACGCAGCCATGGAAGGCAAGTCCGACAACGAGTTCGAGGGTCTCTTGCTTGCCGCGGTAGACGAACTCGAGGACAACTCACGGTTGTCCGAGGCCACGTGGACCGCGCTCGGTGAGCAGCTCGACGAGCGACAGCGGATGGATCTCGTCTTCACCATAGGCGGATACGGCCTGATGGCCATGGCCTACAACACATTCGGAATAGATTTCAAGGACGAAAGGTAGCGCCTTGCCCCACTTCACCAAACCGGCCGAGGGAAGCTGGACCGAAAGCTTCCCCGGGCTCGGCACCGCCCCGGTCGACTACACCGACTCCATCGACCCCGCCTTCTTCGAAGATGTGCTTGTCGACGGCGGTGGGCCAGTAGTTGTAGGTCAGGTACCAGCCCGGTTCCCAGATGAGCAGGGTCATGT
>NZ_JAUZMZ010000291.1:0-3404 GCF_036327435.1 Rhodococcus chondri
TGACGAGCAGTCGCACGTCGGCGGTGTCGAGCGACGCGAGGTTCTCGTCGGCGAGCACGGCGTCGACGACGTGGGCGCGCAGATCGGGGGTGAGCAGGTTGTTGAGGTCGATATCCGCGGCGTGCTGTGTGGTGGCGCTCGCGGGCGGGATCGCCGGAGCCCAGCCGGCGACGGAGTCCACCATGGCCGTCCCGGTCGCCGCCGGGCCGGTGGCCGGAACGCACGCCGAGGCCGCCGAATACAGCGAGAACAACCCCGGTGCGGCACCCGCCGGGAGCAACGATTTTTCCTGCGAACCATCGGATGAGCATCCTCGTCCGGTTGTCCTCGCGCACGGCACCGACTCGAACAGTTTCTCCGATTTCGCCGCGCTTGCACCACTTCTCGTGGATTCCGGGTGGTGCGTCTTTGCCGTGAACTACGGTCTCGCTGCCGGCGCCGAAGACTACGGCACCGGAGACATCCGTGTCAGCGCCGCTCAGTTCGGCGGGTTCGTCGACGAGGTTCTCGCCGCGACCGGCGCCGCGAAGGTGGACGTCGTCGGCTACTCACAGGGCGCGACCGTGGCCCGCTACTACATCAACCGCCTCGGCGGTGCCGACCTCGTCGACCGGTGGGTGGGGGTCGCGTCACCGAGCTACGGCGGGACCTTCTACGGACTCGGCGCGGCGTTCGCCGCGCTGCCCGGCGCCACCGACTTCGTCGGCGGCCAGTTCTCCGAGGCGCTCGTGCAGCAGGTCCAGGGCTCCGAACTGCTCACCGAACTCAACACTCCGACCGACACCGTCGCGGGCGTGCACTACACCACCATCGGAACAAACGTCGACGAGGTGATCCAGCCGGCGAGCAATGTGGCCCTCCGTGACCCGCGGGCGGTGAACCTGGTCGTCCAGGAGTTGTGCCCGCAGGACCTGACCGGACATTTCAACCTGGTCTACGACCCGTTCTCGCTGCACCTGATTCGCCATGCGCTCGACCCGGAGCGGTACGGTCTCGGTGACTGCATGCCGGTGGCGCTCGGCACCGGCATCCCGGAACTGATTCTGCAGAGCAACTTCTGACCCGAAGCCACAGACGGGGCGCGGGACTGCCGAAGGGACTCCCTAGACTGTGGAGGCATCAGCCTGTGCTGGGGTAGGCATCGTCGTCGAGTTTCGGGAGCAGTATTCGTGTCACGTTCGGACAGACCCCAACCCACCGTCCCACACCGCATCGCATCGGCGGCGTGCTGACATGCGCGTGGTGTTCGCGGGTGTCGAGTTGCTCGACGCCGTGTCTCCGGATGGCGTCGGCGACGACCGCGACGGTTTCCGACACGTGCGGCGAACACGTCGCGTACAACACGACGCCACCCGGTCGTACCAGCTCGATTGCGCTGGTGAGCAGCTCCTTCTGCAGGCGCACAAGATCTGCGATGTCGCTGGGTTGCCGGCGCCAGCGCGCTTCGGGGCGGCGCCGCAGGGCTCCGAGCCCGGTGCAGGGAGCGTCGACGAGGATGCGGTCGTATCCGGCGTCCAGACCGGGATTCCGTCCGTCCGCGACACGCACGGCCACGGGGAGGTCGCGGGTGGTTTTGCGGACCAGGTCGGCGCGGTGTTCGACCGGCTCGACCGCGTCCACGGAAAAGCCGTCGAGGGCCGCGAGCGCACCGAGCAGCGCCGCCTTGCCACCGGGTCCGGCACACAGGTCCAGCCACCGGCCGTGGTCCTCACCGTCGAGCGGGGCGAGGGTCAACGCGCGGGCGACGAGTTGACTGCCCTCGTCCTGCACGGCGGCCATGCCGTCGCGCACCGGTTCGAGCCGGCCGGGGTCGCCGTGCTCGAGGTGCACCGCGTAGGGCGACCACGGGCCGAGTTCCCCGCCGGTGACGAGAGCGAGTTCTTCGGCGGTGATGACACCGGGACGGGCGACGAGGTGCACGATCGGACGGGCATCGTCGGCGGCGAGTACCCGGTCGAGCTCCCCCGCGTCGGCGCCGAGGGCGTGCGCGAAGGCCTGGGCGATCCACAGCGGATGCGCATACCGGAAGGCCAGGTGCCCCACCGGATCTCGTTCCGGATCCGGCGCAAGTTGCTCGATCCACTGCTCTTCGGTCTTCTCCCCCACCCGCCGTAACACGGCGTTGACGAACCCGGCTCTGCCGGAACCGAATTCGGTGCGGACCAGATCGACGCTGGTGGCGACCGCGGCGTGCGGCGCCACGCGCGTCCGCAGCAACTGGTACGTGCCGAGCCGCAGCACGTCGAGCAGCGCGCCGTCGATCTCGTCGACGGGCCGGTCCGCGGCCGACGCGATGACGGCGTCGAGCAGGCCCTGCGCCCGCGCCGCTCCGTAGGTGAGTTCGGTGGCGAGAGCGGCGTCGCGGGTGTCGAGTTTGCGTTCACGCAGCAGCGCGGGCAGCACCAGGTTCGCGTACGCGTCGCGTTCACGGACGGCCCGCAGCACGTCGCGAGCCGCGGTGCGGGCCGGGTCGACAGCGGATTGTGAGGGGCGACGCGTCTGCCGCGGCTTGCTGTTGCGGTCGCCGGGCCCGCGCTGGGAGCGTCGAGCAGGCCTGCGTGATTCGGTCACTGCGCACGCACCTTTTCGTCGAGTCGGGCGCCGCGCGCCCAGTCTGCGGCGGCCATCGCCTTCTTGCCGGGGGGTTGAACGGTGCCGAGACGTACCGCGGTGCTGCCGGTGCCCACCAGCAATCCCTGCTTGCCGACGGCGAGCTCACCCGGTTCGAGGGTCTCGTCGGTGATCTCGACGGGTCCGAGTTTGACGCGCAGCTCACCGATCATCGTCCACGCCCCCGGCGCGGGCGTGACCGCGCGGATGTGCCGGGCGACGACATGTGCGGGCAGCGTCCACACGGCGCGGGCGGCCTCGACGGTGACCTTCGGTGCGTGGGAGACACCGTCGGCCGGTTGCGGCGCAGGGGTGAGGATGCCGTCTTCGATGCCGTCGAGCGTCGACTCGAGCAGTATCGCGCCGGACTCGGCGAGACGCCCGAGCAGATCCCCGGCGGTGTCGGTGGGGTGGATCGTCTCGGTGACGACGCCGTAGACGGGTCCGGTGTCGAGTCTGGCTTAGAGCCGGAAGGTGCTCGCGCCGGTGATTTCGTCACCGGCCGCGATGGCGGCTTGGACCGGCGCCGCGCCACGCCAGGCCGGAAGCAGGGAGAAGTGCAGATTCACCCATCCGTGCTTCGGGATGTCGAGCACGGGTTGCGGGATCAGCGCACCGTACGCGACGACGGGACAGCAGTCCGGTGCCAGTTCGGTCAGGCGGGCGACGAACTGCGGGTCGCGGGGAGCGCCGGGGGTGAGTACCTCGATGCCGTGCTCGTCGGCGACCTGACCGACGGCGGAGCGCACCACCTTGCGGCCGCGGCCGGCGGTCGTGTCGGGGCGGGTCACCAC
>NZ_JAUZMZ010000292.1:0-3375 GCF_036327435.1 Rhodococcus chondri
GAGGAGAGCCTGTTCCGCGGCGCGGCCCGCACCGCCCTCGCCACCGGCGTCGCCGTCTCGATCCGCTACGGCGCCGACGCCCTGCACGACCTCGACATCGTGCTCGACGAAAAGCTGCCCGCCGACCGCGTCGTTGTCGGTGGCCTCGACCGCGCCGACGCCCACGCCGCCGGCGCCGCCCTCGCGATCGCCCGCCGCGGCGCCTACGTCGCCCTCGACCACGTGGGCACCGCCGACGACGCCCACCTCGCCGACGACGAACGCGCCACCCTCGTCCGTGACCTGATCGACGCCGGTCACGGCGACCGAATCCTGCTCTCCAGCAACGCCACCGGGGTGTCGAAGGGCGAACCCGGCCGTGAGGTGCCGTTCAGCCACATCCTGTCGACGTTCGTGCCGCTGCTCACCGCCCGCGGGATCGGCGACCCGGACATCGCGCGCATCCTCACCGACAACCCGCGCGCACTGCTGTCGCTGCGCTGACCGCAACCCCCCACCACGCGAGCCCGCAAGCACCGAACATCTTTTCTTTCCCGAAGGGAAGCTCCTGTGTCGAGAGTCAACACCGTCCTCGGTCCCATCGCGACCGAAGAGCTGGGCATCGTCGCCATCCACGAACACATCGGATACGGCATGCCCGGCTCCGAACTGGACACCACCTGGTGGAAAACCCCCGAGGTCCGCTACGAGGAAACCGTCCCCAAGCTCCGCAAGTTCCACGAATACGGCGGCGGCACCTTCGTCGACGTCACCGGCATCTGCAACGGCCGCGACATCGACTACTACAAGTCCCTGTCCGCCAAGACCGGCGTCCACATCATCGCCTGCACCGGCTTCGTCGGCGGCGACACCGCCCTGCCGTTCTTCGAACGCGCCACCGTCGAGTACCTCACCGACCAGTTCGTGCACGAGATCACCGTCGGCGTCGGCACCACCGGCAGCCGAGCCGGCGTCATCAAGGTCGGCGTCAGCCGCGGCGGCAAGATGACCGACCTCGACAAGCGCATCTACCGCGCCGCCGCCCGCGCCGCGCTGACCACCGGCGCCCCGATCCTCACCCACCTCGCCATCGACGCCGAAAACGCCATCACCATCTTCACCGAAGAAGGCCTGTCACTCGACCGTGTCCTGTTCGGCCACGCCGACGACGGCGTCAACGCCGAAAAGACCCGCGACAGCTGGATCGCCCAACAGGGCGGCCGCGTCGGCTTCGACACCTTCGGCTACGAAACCGAACTCGAAGACCCCCCGTTCTGGGCCCGACCCCGCAAAGAACGCCTCGACCACTTCCTCCGCTTCCTGCGCGCGGGCCACCTCGACCAGGCACTCGCCGGAGTCGACGCCAACTGCAGCCCACTCGGCTGGCCCGGCGTCAAAGGCCACACCGTGAACTACCTCTTCGAGGATCTCATCCCGGACCTGCGCGAGGCCGGACTCGACGAGGCCACCATCACCAAGCTCTTCGTCGAGAACCCCGCCGACTTCCTCACCCTCCAGGCCTGACCGCCCCTTCCGGCGCGCCACGCCCCTCCAGAGAGACACGACCATGCAGTCTGCAGACCTGAAGAACCTGACCATCGCCATCGTCGGCGCCGGATACGCCGGCGCCGCCGCCGCCAAGGCCCTGAGCCTGCTCGGCGCCGACGTCACCGTCTACGAACAGGCCACCGAAATCCGCGAGGTCGGCGCCGGCATCGGCCTGCGCCCGTCCAGCATGCAGCGCTTCCGCGAATGGGGCACCTTCGACGCCATCGCCGACGTCAGCTCACCCAGCGACTACTTCGAGATCCTCACCGCCACCGGCGAGCCGATCATGAAGGAAGACTGGCCGGGCATGGACGACTACGACGTCAAGACCCACACCCACCTCATCCACCGCGGCGACTTCATCGACGCACTCGTGAGCGTCCTTCCCGACGGCATGATCAAGCTCGGCCACAAACTCGACACTGCCGAGGACCGCGGCGACAAAACCGTCCTCACCTTCACCAACGGCACTGTCGTCGAAGCCGACCTCGTCGTCGGCGCCGACGGCATCAAATCCGTCGTCCGCAAGCAACTGTTCAGCGACCAGGAACCTGTCTTCTCCGGCGAACACGCCTACCGCGCCGTCATCCCCGCCGACGCCACCCATGGCCTGGCCACCGACGACAACCTGCGCATGTACATCGGCAAGGGCACCAAGGTGTACTTCCTGCCGCTGCGCCACCGGGGCGACGTGTCCTTCGACGTCACCGCGCTGTGCCCCGACAGCACCTGGTCCCCGGAGGCCACCCGCGACGACCTCCTCGCCACCCTCGACGGCTTCGACGAGCGGATCGTGCAGATCGCCCGCGACATCGACATGAGCACCGTCAACCTCCGCGCCGTCTACGACATCGACCCCGTCGCGCACTGGCACTCGGCCTCCGCCGTCCTCGTCGGCGACGCCGCCCACTCGATGCTCCACCACCAGGGCCAGGGCGCGAACTCCGCCATCCTCGACGCCGGCGCCCTCGCCGACGCCCTCCGCGACGCCGACACCGTCGCCGCCGCCCTCGCGGCCTACCAGGCCGCCCGCAAACCCGTCACCGACGAACTGCAGCGCATCTCCCGGCAGGGCTGGACCGAAGACGAGGTCGACGACGTCTTCCCGGGCCAGAAGCCCACCTCCCAGCAGCCCGCCACCCACTGACAGGAGAACGCGCCATGCCGTTGCACCCCCGAATCGCGGACTTCCTCGCCGACCTGCCCGCCCCACCCGACGGCCCACTCGACCCGGCCGCCCTGCGCGCCGGCGAAGAAGCCCAGGTCCCACCCCTCGCCGACCGCCTGCCCCTGCACCGGGTCGAGGACACCGTCGCCACCACACCGGTGGGGGACGTGCCCGTCCGCATCTACACCCCCGTCGACGCCGACAGCTACGGACTGCTGATCTACTTCCACGGCGGCGCGTTCTTCCTCGGCAGCCTCGACACCCACGACCACGTAGCCCGGCAGCTGGCGCACGCCGCCGGCTGCAAGGTCGTCTCCGTCGGGTACCGCCGCGCCCCCGAAGCCGCGTTCCCGGCCGGACTCGACGACTGCTACGGCGTGGTGCGGTGGGCCGCCGACCACGGCGACGACCTGAAGTGGAACGAGCACACCCTCGCTCTGGCCGGCGACAGCTCCGGCGGCACCTTCGTCGCCGCCGTCGCCGCACAAGCCCACGACGACGGCTTCGACCGCATCACCCACCAGGTGCTGTACTACCCGTCCCTGGACCTGGACTTCGACACCGACCGCTACCCCTCCCTGCTTGACAACGCCGAAGGGTACGGCGTCGAAACCGCCGGGCGGAAGGGGTTCAACTCCTTCTACCTCGAGAGCGGCGCCGACCCCGCCGAGCCGCTGGTG
>NZ_JAUZMZ010000293.1:0-3339 GCF_036327435.1 Rhodococcus chondri
CCGTCACCGCGGCCCGTGACGGCGCCGACGTGATCTACCAGGGCACGTTCTTCGACGGGCGCTTCCTGGGGTTCTGCGACTTCCTCGTCCGCGAGGGCGACGCCTACGCCGTCTACGACACGAAGCTCGCCCGCAGCGCGAAGGTGGAAGCGTTGCTGCAGCTCGCCGCGTACGGCGCTGCGCTCGAAAGCAGCGGTGTGCCGGTGGCCTCGCACGTGCACCTGATCCTCGGCGACAACTCGGTGTCGTCGCACGCGTTCGCCGACCTCGCCCCCGTGTACACGCAGCGGCGAACCCATCTGCAGGATCTCGTCGACGGCCATCGCCGCCGCGGTGTGCCGGCGCGGTGGAACGACCCGCAGCATTCGGCGTGCGGGCGGTGCGAGGTCTGCGAGCCGCAGGTCGCGGCCCATCGCGACCTTCTGCTGGTCGCCGGGATGCGCTCCACCCAACGAGCGCGGCTGATCGCCGGTTGCGTCACGACGATCGACGAACTCGCTGCCCGCGAAGAGCCCGTCGCCGACATGTCGCACCGCACCTACGCGAGTCTGCGGGCACAGGCGAGTGCACAGGTCCGGCAGGAACGCGACGGCGAGCCGTTCGTCGACGTCTTCTCCCCCGCCTCCCTCGCGGCACTGCCCGAACCCGACGACGGCGACATCTTCTTCGACTTCGAGGGCGATCCCCTGTGGTGTGAGGACGGCAGCGCGGGGTGGGGCCTCGAGTATCTCTTCGGTGTCGTCGAGGGGCCTGCGACAACACCGCGCTTCCGGCCGTTCTGGGCGCACAACCGGTCCGAGGA
The DNA here is from genome assembly GCF_036327435.1 of Rhodococcus chondri. Lineage (NCBI taxonomy): Bacteria > Bacillati > Actinomycetota > Actinomycetes > Mycobacteriales > Nocardiaceae > Rhodococcus > Rhodococcus chondri. The sequence continues at coordinate 803 of NZ_JAUZMZ010000293.1, forward strand.
GCGACGAGCCCTGCTCGACTTCCTCGACTACGTGACCGAACGCAGGCGGCTGCATCCGAAGATGCACGTCTACCACTACGCGTCCTACGAGAAGTCCGCCCTGCTCCGGCTCGCCGGTCGCTACGGAGTGGGTGAGGAGGCGGTCGACAACCTGCTCCGCGACGGTGTCCTGGTCGACCTGTATCCGATTGTGCGCGCATCCATCCGGGTCGGTCAGCCGTCGTACAGCATCAAGAAACTCGAACCCCTCTACATGGACGGTCGCGAAGGAGACGTGCTCGACGCCGGCGCATCGATCGCCGCCTACGCCCGCTACTGCGATCTGCGCGACGCCGGAAAGGACGACGCCGCAGCCGAATTGCTGGCTTCCATTGCGTCGTACAACGAGGACGACTGCATCTCGACACTGCACCTGCGCGACTGGTTGTCCGCCCGGGCACGCGAACACGGCGTGGCGACGTCGGGCGTGGTCCACGAGGAAGCCGCGATCCCACCCGAACCACATCCCGTCGAGACGAAACTGCTCGAATACGTCGGCGGCACCCTGGGCGGCGAGCGCACGGCCGATCAGCAGGCGGCCGCCTTGATGGCGGCCGCCTTGATGGCGGCCGCACTCGGTTATCACCGTCGCGAACGCAAACCGTTCTGGTGGAGCCACTTCGACCGACTGTCGCATCCCGTGGACGAGTGGGCCGACACCCGCGACACGCTCGTCGCGACGTCCGTCACCGTCGAAGAGGACTGGCATACCCCCAAAGGGAAACGGAAACCCCGGCGGCACCTGCGCCTCGTCGGCGATTTCGACACCGGAAGCACCGTGCGGGCGGACGACAAAGTGTTCCTGCTGTACGAGCAGCCGGCGCCGGAGGGTCTACCCGACGGCGGGCCGTGCACCCGCGCGTGGTCGAACGGTACGGTCCTCGAGCGCTCCATCGACCCGGAATTCCACGACGTGCTCGTCGTCGCGGAAATGCGGCAACTCGAGCGCGAGTACCCGACGCTGCCGATGGCGCTCACACCCGGCTCCCCCATCCCGTCGTCGAGCATCGAGAAGGCCGTCGAGACCGCCGCCGAGGGGATGTGCGGTCACCTACCCGAATTGCCGCGCACACCGGCAGTGGACGTACTGCGACGCATCCGGCCGCGCACGCGGTCCGGAGCCGCGCTGCCGACGGTGTCCGGCGGTGACTTCGCCACCGCCATCACCGTGGCCCTTCTGGACCTCGACAATTCCTACGTCGCGGTCCAGGGACCGCCCGGCACCGGCAAGACCTACACCGGCTCACGAGTCGTCGCGTCGCTCGTCCGTGAGCACGGCTGGCGGGTGGGCGTCGTCGCGCAGTCGCACTCGGTGGTCGAGAACATGCTCGACGGGATCGTCGAGGCAGGCCTTCCCGGCGAGATCGTCGTGAAAGGCAAAGCCAAGACCCGGAATCCGGCGTGGACACCGTTCAAAGACACCAAGGGCGTCGCCGTTCACCTGGCCGCGCGCGAGGGCGGCTACGTCGTCGGCGGCACGGCATGGGATTTCACGAACGTCAACTGCATCCCTCCGGACAGCCTCGATCTGCTGGTGATCGACGAGGCCGGGCAGTTCTGTCTCGCGAACACCGTGGCCGTCGCGAGCTGCGCACGAAACCTGTTGCTGCTCGGCGATCCTCAGCAACTCCCCCAGGTGAGCCAGGGCACCCATCCCGAACCGGCGGACGCCTCGGCGCTGGGCTGGCTCGCGGACGGACACGGCGCGCTGCCCGCCGACCGTGGCTACTTCCTGTCGCGCACCTGGCGCATGCACCCCGCCCTGTGCGAACGGGTGTCGAACCTGTCGTACGAGGGCCGGCTGTTCTCGCAGATCGACGTCACGACCGGCCGGTCGCTGGAAGGTGTGCCGCCGGGCGTGCGTACCGCGATCGTCGAGCACGTCGGCAACGCGACCTGTTCGGCCGAGGAGGTCGACGAGATCGTGCGCCGGATCCGGGCGCTGCTCGGCACCCCGTGGCGGGGCAGGGCTTCGGAGCCGGCACGTCCGCTCGACGAGACCGACGTGCTCGTCGTCGCCCCCTACAACGCGCAGGTGGCGCTGCTCCGCAGAACGCTCGCGACGGCCGGACTCGAACGCGTCGAGGTCGGCACCGTCGACAAGTTCCAGGGACGTCAGGCGGCGGTGGTACTGATGTCGATGACGGCGTCGGCGATCGAAGACGTCCCCCGCGGTATGTCGTTCCTGCTGTCGCGCAACCGCCTCAATGTGGCGCTCTCGCGCGGGCAGTGGGAGGCGATCGTCGTGCGATCCCGCGCGCTCACCGACCATCTGCCGTCGACGCCGGAAGGCCTGACCGAGTTGGGCGCGTTCCTGCGCTCCACCGGCGGTCCGTGATCGGTCTCACACCATGGGCTAGAATCGAACTGTTTGTAACTCCCAGTATCACCAACGCGGCAGTATCACCAACGCGGCAGTATCACCAACGCGGCAGTATCACCAACGCGGCAGTATCACCAACGCGGCAGTATCACCAACGCGGCAGTATCACCAACGC
>NZ_JAUZMZ010000294.1:0-3308 GCF_036327435.1 Rhodococcus chondri
GTCTCCGGTGTCGTGGGCGCGGAGATGTGTCTATGTGAGTGGGCTCAAGGTCGGAGTGTGGTCGGCGGCCGAGCGTCACAACTGGTTCGCCGACGACGCCGAGACGATCATGCACTGGAACGAACGTCCCACCGGTCAGCACATGGAGCTGGGCATCGCCGAAACCAATCTGGTCGGGCTGATCGGCGAACTCGGCGCAACCTGGAGCCGCTGGGGCCAACCTCTGCTGCCCATCGGTGTGCTCTACGACCCCTTCGTCGAACGGGCGCTGGAGCCCTGGTCGTACGGCATCTACGCCGGCGGGCAGTCCATCCTCGTCGGCACCCCCTCCGGCGTCACCCTCGCCGCCGAAGGAGGCGCGCACCAATCCATCAAGACGCCGTCGATCGGTCTCGAACAACCCGGATGCGTCAGCTATGAACCGGGCTTTGCGATCGACGTCGAATGGACGTTGCTGGCGTCGCTGGCCCGGCTCGGCCGCCCGGACGGCACCTCGGCGTATCTGCGGCTGTCCACCCGCCCGGTCGATCAGACCCTGGCCGCGGTGCCGACCGACCCGGCAGCGCGGGAGCGGCGTCGCCGGCAGGTCGTCGCCGGCGGCTATCCGATCCGGCGCCGCGACAACGCGCAGGTGACGATCGTGGCGATGGGAGCGATGATCACCGAATCGCTCGCTGCCGCGGATCGGCTGGAGACCTCCGGGGTGCCGGCCGACGTGCTGTGCATCACCAGTCCCGGGCTGCTGTTCGAAGCCTGGCAAGCTCGCCAGGGTCGAGACTCGGGCGAGACCTGGATCCTCGACCAGCTCTTCCCCACAGAGCGCGCGACCCCGATGGTCACCGTCCTCGACGGTCACCCGCACACCCTCGCGTTCCTCGCGGGCATCAACCGGGTGCGCAGCACCCACCTCGGAGTCTCTCGCTTCGGGCAGGTCGGCTCACTCGACGATGTCTACCGCTATCACGGCATCGACACCGACAGCATCGTCACCGCCGCCCTCGACATCCTCCCCTGACCGGCCACCGGCCTCCACCACCAGGAACGAAAAGACCACCATGAGCACCGAACAACTCACCGGCACCACCGTGCACATGCCGGCCCTCGGAGAGAGCATCGACGAGGGCACCATCACCCGCTGGCTCAAACAGCCCGGCGAACCCGTCACCGCCGAAGAACCCCTCCTCGAAGTGGCCACCGACAAGGTCGACACCGAAATCCCCTCACCGGTCACCGGTGTGCTGCAGCGAATCCTCGTCGCGGAGAACGACGTCGTCGCCGTCGGCGCCGAGCTGGCGATCATCGTCGACCCGGCGACGGGGCCGGTGGATACCCCTCCCGCTCCGACAGCAGTTCCGCGGCAGGAGCCCGCCCCGGGCGGCACCGTCGTGGAGAAGCTGCCCCGGATCAGGCGAACCATCGCCAAGCGGATGGTTGAATCACTGCAAGTTGCAGCGCAATTGACCTCCGTGGTGGAGGTCGATGTCACCGCGATCGCGAGGTTGCGGGCAGCGCACAAGGATGCCTTCTACGAGCGCACCGGCGTCAAGCTCTCGTTCCTGCCGTTCTTCGCCAAGGCCGCCATGTCGGCGTTGGCGCAGCACCGTGTCCTCAACGCCTCGCTGGACCCGGATGTCACCGAAGTGACCTACTACGAACACTGCCATCTCGGCATGGCCGTCGACAGCGAACGCGGGCTGATGGTGCCGGTCATCCGCGACGCCCACCGGATGAGCATCGAACAGCTCGCCCGGGCGATCGCCGACAAGGCCGAAAAGGTGCGTACCGGCACCATCTCCCCCGACGAACTCGCCGGGGGCACCTTCACACTCACCAACACCGGCAGTCGTGGTGCACTGTTCGACACCCCGATCATCAACCAGCCCCAGACCGGCATTCTCGGTACCGGGGCGGTCGTCGAACGGCTCGTCCCGGCACGACATGACGGGGCATTGCGCATCGACGTGCGTTCGATGGCGTACCTGTCGCTGAGCTACGACCATCGGATCGTCGACGGAGCCGACGCAGCCCGCTTCCTCACCGCAATGAAAACCGAGCTCGAAAACGGATTCACCGCGGCTGGCCTGCCGTGATCCGCTGTCCTACTGCGTATCGGCTAGCGGGTCTACCGGGTGTTCCCGGAAAAGGATCTCGGAAAGAGGGCGTCTCGATGTTGCCGTTGCCGCTTCGGGATGCGTGCGGAACCCCACCCTGACGAGTACCTGCGGCACGCCGATACCGTCGGTCAAATCGCCGAGAAACGTCCGGAATGCGTTCAACTCGGTCAGGTGGGTAACCGGGCACGTCGCAAGCCCGCGGTCGGTGCAGGTGAGAAGGACGGCCGACAACGCCTCACCGCACCGCAACCAGTCGAGCCGCGAGTCCGTGTCGGTCGACAACAGGAATATCGCCGCACGATCCTGGTCAGCAGTCGTGTCGCTGGTCGCGCTGCCGGCGGGAAACTCGCGGTCGGCCGCTACCGACTGACGCGCGGTCGGCAATGCGTCGGGCGGAATCCCTCCGGGGTACACCGCCTGCCCGGTCCACCACCTCAGTTCTGCCTGGTAGGCCTGGTCGCCGCGACGCAATCCCATGATTCGTCGGGACATGTCGTCGAGTGCAGGTCGTCCGTGCTCGCCGATCCGGCTGAGGTGCACACCGCTGCGCTCGGTCAAGTCGCGCAGATCCGCGAGGGTCTGTTGCGGATTCGCCGGCGCGGTCATCGGTAGCCGCTCGGTGCGGCGAAGGCGGATTGCCGCGGCCAGTCGCAGCTCGCTGTCGGAGGCCTCGTCCGCCGGATGGAACCGGATCGTGGCGAGACATTGCCGGCCGGGCGGGTGCGGTATCCGTTCGATCACCGAGGCCCAACGGTGCGCGGCGAGCGCAATCTGCAGGTGATGGAGCGCTGCCCCACAGGACAGCACCATCTGACGGCCGTACGCATCGGTGGCCGGCAGGATGCGGTCGTTGTCGCTGAACAGGCTCAACTCGTCCGAACCGAGGAGCCACTTCCAGGGCTGGCTGTTGTGGAGGGACGGTGCGCGGGAGGCCGACACGATCGCAGACTCGAGAGTACGACGGTCCGGCATCGTCTCTGCGGATGTCCCCATAGCGGTCTCGGGTTCGGTCGTAGGGTTCGGGTTCTGCCGACGGCCGGGTGTCCCGGCCGGCGGCCTCACCGTCGAGTATCGCTTGCGGCACCTCGAAGCCGGTAGAGCCGGAGGTCATCACCACTGATCGGCGGACGGGTCGGACGCTGCCCGGCGCTCGGCCCGGATCCATACGGAACGGTACCTGCAGGCGCTGGGGGG
>NZ_JAUZMZ010000295.1:0-3301 GCF_036327435.1 Rhodococcus chondri
CGAAGTCGCCGCCCGCCGAGAATGCTCTGCCGGCGCCCGTGATCACCGCGGCGCGCGCGTCGCGGTCGGCGCTCAGGCGCGGCCACAGTCTCGCGAGACCCGCGTGCAGGGGGTCGTTGACGGCGTTGAGGTCGTCGGGCCGGTTCAGCGTGATGATCCGCAGCGAACCGTCGGCCCGGACGTCGATCTCATCGGGCATGTCGTACATGTCAGACTCCCAATCCCAGGATGCGCGAGGCGATGATGTTCTTCTGGATCTGCGACGTGCCACCCATGACGGACTGCGCGCGGCTGTACATGTACGAGCCGAGCATCTCGGGGTCGCGGGTGCCTGCCTCGGACAGCGCCGCGTGGCCGACGGACTGCTCGACCCACGTCATGAGCAGCTTGTCGAGCGAGCCTTCCGAGCCGTGCTGCACCCCGTCGAGCTGTTCGGACAGTCTGCGTCGCACATGCAGGCGCAGCATCTCGGTCTGCACGGCCGCCCAGGCCAATTCGTCCGACGGCCGGCCGCCGTTCCGGGCTGCGAGGTCACGGACGGTCTTGGCGTAGCGCGCGGCGAACCCCAGGGTCGACGGTTCGCGCTCGTGCCCGACCACCGTCATCGCGAGCTTCCAGCCCTCGCCCGGTGCGCCCACCATCTGGTCGGCGGGCACGCGTGCACCGTCGAAGAGCACCTGCCCGAATTCCTTGGTGACGCCACTGATCATCTTGAGCGGTCGCTGCTCGATGCCGTCCTGATGCATCGGGACGATGAACGCCGAGATGCCACGGTGCCGCGGCTTGTCGGGTTCGGTACGAGCGAGCAGCAGGCACCAGTCGGCCACGTCGGAGTAACTCGTCCAGATCTTGTGGCCGTGGATGACGTAGTCGTCGCCGTCCCGGGTGGCCGTGGTGGTGAGCGAGGCCAGATCGGATCCGGCGCCGGGTTCACTGAACCCCTGGCACCAGCGTTCGGTCCCGTTGATCATGCCCGGGAGGAAACGCTGCTGGAGTTCCTTGCTGCCGTGGTGTCCGAGGCCGATGACCAGGTATCCGAGGCTCGGCCGCGCCGGCGCGCCGGCGATGGCGAGTTCCTCGTCGAGGATCACGTCGTAGACGGGCGGAAGCTCTTGGCCGCCGTATTCTTCGGGCCACGACAGCCCGAAGAACCCGGCGCTGTAGAGCGCCCGGTGCCAGTCCGGTTGCTTCTCCCAGTATTCGTCGCCCGAGGTGGGGTATTGCTTGGCCGTCGTCGCCAACCAGGCCTTCAGGCGGGCCCGGAATGCGGCTTCTTCCGGCGAGTCACGAAAGTCCAAGATCGATCTCCTCCAGGCTCACGGGGAACAGTTCGGTGGACGTGAGCGCCCGCCGCAGGTGGACGTGCTCGATGCACTCCCAGGTGTTGCCGATACCGCCGTGCACCTGGATGGCGGTCTCGCATACGGTCCGGGTGGCGCGCGCGCAGTAGATCTTCGCGACCCGCGCGGCCTGCACCGCGTCGGCCGGTGGCAATTCGTCGACCGCCCACGCCGCGTGCCGCAGCACGCTGATCGACCCCTCGATGAGGGCTTCGCTCTCGGCGAGCAGATGCGCGACGGCCTGGTACGAGCCGATGGTGTTGCCGTACTGTTCGCGGATCTTCGCGTACTCCACGGCGGCCGCCTGCGCACCGCGCGACGTGCCGACGAGATCGGCAGCCGTGACGACCAGTGCGAGCGCGTACGCACGCTCGGTCTGCTCCTGCGACAGGTCGCCGAGCGGTTCGAGCGGTTCGGCCAGTGCCGCGAAGGCACGGGTCAGGTCCGCGCCCGCTGCCGGAGCTCCGACGGTCGCGGCGTGGAGGCTGCGGTCGCGCAGCACGAGCGCCCGCTCGATACCCGTGGCGTCGAAGGCTTCGTCGCCCACGCCGATCGCCCAGGTCTGCTGGTCGTCGGCGACGTGGCGGCGCAGATCGTCGGCAAGGACCGGGCCGAGAAACGGAACGTCGACAAGGCCTCGGGCGAATTCTTCGGCGACGATGGCCACTTCGACACCCGAGGCACCGTCGGAGCGCAGCGACCGCCAGCCCGTCGAATCGACGGTCTTCTCCAGCCGGGCGACGCGTGCCGCGTCGTCGAGATCCTGGACCGAGCCGGGACCGAGGTCGTCGGCCAGCCTGGCGGCGGCGTCGCGCAGTTGCTGCTGTTCATTCGTCAGACGTACGTCCATGGCGCTCCTCGAGTACTCGGCGCAACACCTTGCCGGAGGGCAGGCGCGGAATTTCTGGGACGAAGACCACTCGGCTCGGCCGTTTGTAGGAGGCGAGCCGGTCGCCGACGAGCGCGATGATCTTCTCGGGTTCGAGCGCGGCGGTGGTGGCGACCACCGCGACCACTGCCTCGCCGCTGCGCGCGTCGGGTTCGCCGAACACCGCACAATCGGTGATGTCGGGATGAGCGTGCAGCACCGTTTCGACCTCGGCGGGCGCGACCTGGAATCCGTTGACCTTGATCATCTCTTTCGAGCGGTCGGTGATCCGGACCCAGCCGTCGTCGTCGAGGGAGCCGACGTCGCCGGTGCGGTACCAGCCGTCGGTGACGGCCTCGAGGGTCGACTCGCTCGGAAGGTAACCGGCCATGAGCGACGCCGACCTGACCTGGAGTTCACCGACCTCGCCGGCTCCGAGCGGCTCTCCCGTGTCGAGCGAGACCACTCGTACGTCGACGCCCGGGACGGGACGGCCGACGGTGTCGAGCCGGGCACCGTCGACCGGGTTGCACGCGATGACGGGCAGTTCGCTCGCACCGTACGCGGGCACCCAGGGGATTCCGGTGCGCCGCGTGACGGTCTCGGCGACACTCCGCGTGACGGGAGTGGCACCCCACACGATGTAGCGCAGCGACGACAGGTCGAACGTCTCGAGGTCGGGATGTGACGCGATGGCGAGCGCGATCGGCGCGACGGCCATTTCCACGGTGATGCGGTCGGTTTCGATGTGGCGCAGCATCGTGTCGAGGTCGAACCGGCGGTGCAGGCGCATCCAGGCCCCGGTGTCGAGGGCCGTGACGATGTTGAGCAGGCCCAGGATGTGCGACGGCGGGGTGACGATCTGGATGCGGTCGGCGTCGGTCAGTTCCAGTGCGTTGCGCCAGTGCGCGACCGCGGCGGCGAACGAGGCGTGGGTGTGGCGGACGGCCTTGGGCAGGCCGGTGGTGCCCGAGCTGAAGACCAGCACCGCGTCGGATTCCGGGTCCGGTGGCTCGAACAACGGCCGCTGGGGCTCGGCGGGCGCGGGTGGGAGCGGTTCGTCGAGGTGCTGCATCGGTATCAGTTCGGCGAG
>NZ_JAUZMZ010000296.1:0-3262 GCF_036327435.1 Rhodococcus chondri
CCCGCGGGTGGGCACCGCGCCGGCAGACGGCGCTGTCGCGCCGCGGCGCGCACGCCTGCCCCGCACCCGCAATTCGCGCACGTTCGAGTTCCGGGTGGTCGACTGCAAGGGCTTCGTCACCATCGGTGAGTACGACGACGGTCGCCCCGGGGAGATGTTCCTGCGGGTGTCGAAGCAGGGGTCGACGCTCGCCGGGATCATGGACGCATTCTCGATGTCGGTGAGTTACGGACTGCAGTACGGGGTTCCGCTGCGCACGTTCGTGCGCGCATTCACCAGCACCCGATTCGAACCGGCGGGCATCACGGACGACCCCGATCTCCGGATCGCCACCTCGATCCTCGACTACATCTTCCGGCGGCTCGCGGTGGACTATCTGGGTGTCGACGAGCGCACCGAACTGGGCATCCTCACCAGCGCCGAACGTACCGTTCCGGATTCCCCTGCCCTGGCGCCGTACACGAGCGCGCCGGCGGTGGAGACCCGGGATCCGGCGGCGGCTCCCGGCCGCGCCCCCGCGACTTCACCCGCCAACCCGGACGCCCCGTACTGCATGCAATGCGGGGTGCGGATGCAGCGGGCCGGCTCGTGTCACGCCTGCCCGTCGTGTGGAAATACCAGCGGCTGCAGTTGATCCGCACCCATACCCCATACTGGCCCGATGGATGTGGGGTTCGATACCGAATTGGCGCTTCTCGCCGCGGGTCTGATCTTCCTGCTCGCCCTCGGCCTGGGTGTGTGGAAGTACCGGCAGATGGTGACGTCGGAAACCCACCTCGCCCACCCGTACGTCGACATCGCGCACCGGTCGGCACTGATGTACGCGTTCGCGACGCTCCTCGTCGCGGTGTTCGTCGAACTCAGCGCGTGGCCGACCGCGGTGAACCTGACGGCCGCCGCCGTGGTGGTGATGTTCTTCGTCGGCGCGATCGCGAGTTACATCCTGCACGGGGCACTCCGCGACACCACCAACCAGTTCACCCACCCCACGCGGGGCCTGCGTGCCGCGATGGTGGCGCTCATCGTCGGGGAGATGGGCGGATTCGGGGTGCTGCTCGCCGGTTTCGTGTGGGGCGGTTCGTTCGGCGCCTGAGCGGGCGGGTCAGCCCTCCATCAGGGAGAGCACGTTGCCGTGCGGGTCGCGGAACCATGCCACCCGGATCCCGTCGGGTGCCTGCCACGCATCGTGCTCGTCCTGATCCATGCCGTTGTAGCGGATGAAGTCGACACCCTTCTCACGCATGCGGGCGACGGTTTCGTTGAGGTCGAGCACTCGCCAGCCCAGCGCGGTGTATCCCGTTTCGCCGCGGGACTGCACGAGGGTGACCCGGATGGGTGCACCGTCCCCGCCGTCGAGCACCAGCGCGAACGGGTCGCGGCTCAGTTTCCGGAAGCCGAGGGTGTCGACGTAGAACATCTCCGAGACATCGAGGTCGGTGCTGGGAACGAAACTCACAAGGCGCCCGCTGATCATCATGCCGTCCACTGTGCGCCGCGCGCGCAGGTCCGGCAACCGATTCGGCACATTCGCCCGTCCCGTCCGACGCCGGTATGACTAGCATTCCGGGCATGAGCACCTCAGAGATCGCTACCGTCCTGGCCTGGCACGACGCCGTCAACAGCAACGACATCGACACGCTGGTCGAACTCTCCAGCGACGACATCGTGCTGCCCACCGATGACGACGACCCAGACCAAGGACTCGACGAGTTGCGGGAGTGGGCGACCTCCGCGGGAGTGACGTTCGAGCCGGGGCGCATGTTCGTGCACAGCGGCATCGTGGTGGTCGAGGAGCGCTCCACGTGGGCGTCCGATCCGAACACTCCGATCGAGGAGGCCATCGCGTTTCGTGTCGTCGACGATCAGGTGGTCACCGTGGTGCGGCATCCGAACCTCGAGGACGCGTTCGACGCGACCGGGCTGAGCGAGGCGGACCTCTACGAGGAGTGAGCGAGAGACCGTGACCACGCTCATATTCTGAACGCTCGCTAAGGTACTGTCCGTGGCGACAGTTCCTACGCAACGGAGTGAGGTTCGACGAGTGTCCGCTGAAGCTGTTGAGAAGAAGGGTCCCCTCGCGGGGATCCGCGTCGTCGAGTTCAAGGGCCTGGGCCCCGGCCCGCACGCCGCGACCCTGCTCGCCGACCTCGGCGCCGACGTCGTCATCGTGCAGCGTCCCGGCGAGATCCCGCCTGCGGGGCATCGTGATCCGATCCAGCGCAACCGCCGCATCGTCGAGGCCAACCTGAAGGATCCCGCCGACATCGAGAAGGTTTTGAACCTCCTCGAGCGCGCCGACGTGCTCATCGAGGGCTTCCGACCCGGCGTCACCGAGCGCCTCGGTCTGGGTCCCGACGCGGTGCTGGCCCGCAACCCTCGGGTGGTCTACGGCCGCATGACGGGCTGGGGTCAGGAAGGCCCGCTCGCCAGCGTGGCCGGCCACGACATCAACTACATCTCCCTCACCGGTGTGCTGCACGCGATCGGTCGCCAGGGTGAGCGTCCGGTGCCGCCGCTCAACATGGTCGGGGACTTCGGCGGCGGTTCGATGTTCCTGATCTTCGGTATCCTCGCGGCACTCGTCGAGCGGCAGACCTCCGGCAAGGGCCAGGTCGTCGACGCGGCGATGGTCGACGGCACCGTTGCCCTCTCGCACATGATGTGGGCGTTCCGTGGGCGCGGCGCCTGGTCGGACGAGCGCGGCGTGAACATGCTCGACACCGGCGCGCCGTACTACGACACGTACGAGACCCAGGACGGCAAGTACGTGGCCGTCGGGTCGATCGAGCCGCAGTTCTACGCACTGCTGCTGAGGGGACTCGACCTCGATCCCGCCGATCTGCCGGACCAGAACGACCGGTCGGCGTGGCCCGAGATGAAGAAGCTCTTCACCGAGAAGTTCCTGTCGAAGACCCGCGACGAGTGGTCGGAGATCTTCCTCGGCACCGACGCGTGCGTGTCGCCGGTGCTCACCTTCGCCGAGGCCCCGAACAACGAGCACCTCGCCGCGCGCGGTTCGCTGATCGAGCTCGACGGAATCACCCAGCACGCACCGGCACCGCGGTTCTCCCGCACTCCCGCGGGCGAGCCGGCACCGCCGGCGGGCGAGGCCACCGACATCGCATCCCTCTGGACCTAGCCTGGAAAATTCGTGGTTGTTCACCGATCCGAGCATGTAGATAAGCGAAAGCGCCTGTCCTGCAGGGCATAATGGGACTTCTCTAGGGTTCCATCACGCAGGCGGGAAGGCACTTCGCAGGTG
>NZ_JAUZMZ010000297.1:0-3253 GCF_036327435.1 Rhodococcus chondri
CAGGGATACTGGGCGACCACGGTCGACGACATCGCCGCCGGCGCCGGAACCACCCGCACGACGTTCTATCTGCACTTCCCGTCGAAGACGGAGCTGATGGCCGAGCTGATCGCGCGGGTCGACGAGATTCTGACGCAGGCCGACGAACCGCCGCTGTCCACCGTGGTCGAACTCGGACGCCGCGATCAGATGCGGGTGTGGATCGGCCGAAAGTTCGACCAGTGGGAGACCACCCGGCCCTACCTCACGGTGGCCTACCAGGCCGCCCCGATCGAACCCGCGATCGGCGCTGTGATGGACAAGTGGTTCGAGGACACGACGGCGTCGATGCAGCAGGGCCTCGACCGTGCCGGGCGGTTCGACGCCGAATCCCGCCGTGCCCGTTGTGTTCTTGCTTTCGGTCAGCTCGAGTACCTGTCGCGGCGGTGGTTGCGCGTCGGATGGGCCGTCGATCGCGAGGTCGCCCTCGACACCCTCACCGACTCGTGGGCACATCTCCTGACCTGTGAAGGATCCGACTGATCTCGATCTACCGGAATCGCGTTCCGGCGACGATCTCCCGGTAGGTGGCGACTGCGTCGGTCGGGTGGCGGTGCAGACCCGGATCGGTCCGTACGTCGACGGTGTAGAGGCCGAAACGCTGACTGTAGGAGCCCCACTCGTAGTTGTCGGTGATCGACCAGTAGTTGTATCCGAACACCGGTGCGCCGTCGGCGATCGCGCGTCCCATCGCGTCGACGTGCTCACGCAGGTGCCGTGATCGGGTCCATCCGTCTGCGCGCGGTGCCGCGTCGGCGGTGGGCATACCGTTCTCGACGACATACAGCGGAAGTCCGGGGTAGCGATGCGTGTAGTCCATCAGCGCCTCGTGCATCCCCTCCGGGCGGGGAACGATCGACGCGTAGTCGCCGGTCACCGCGTGAACTGCGGTGAGATTGTCGGGTGCGATCCCGTAATAGTAGTCGACACCGACGTAGTCGAGGGTATCGCGGACGCGGTCGAGGAACCATGCGTCGAGGTGCGGCTGGGCTCCCGGGACATATGCCGCATTCGAGGTCACCCGTGCGCCGGGATCGTGTCGATGGATCAGGGTGTACGCACCGCGGTGAGCCCGCACCAGCCGATCGAACATCTGCGGGGTGTCGCTCGGAGCGAGACCGCCGTTCGAAACCTCTTGCCATACATATGCGGTGGGCTCGTTGATGGTCACCCACAGCGCATCGAGACCCGCGTAGCGGGCAGCGACCTTCTCCGCGTGTTCGAGCCAGGCATCGACGATGCCGGGATACGTCCACCCACCGCGGTCTGCGATCCATCCCGGATAGACCCAGTGGTCGAGCGTGAGCATCGGAGTCATGCCGTGTACACGGATCGTCGCGATCACGTCGTCGTAATAGGCCAGTTCGGCGTCGTCCCAGGAACCGGGTGAGGGCTGGATGCGGGCCCACTCGATCGAGATCCGGTACACCTCGACCCCGAGACCCGCGGCGAGGGCGATATCTTCGCGGTAACGGTGCCGGAAATCGACTGCGGCGCCGATGGGTTCGTGGTCGGGTGAGTTCGCGTAGCGAGACCAGTTGCTGTCCGGACTCGAGCCTTCGGACTGGAAGCCCGAACTCGAGACACCCCACAGGAACTCGTACGGCGCGGCGTGTGCAGGAACGGCGCCCGCGGCCGCCACCACAAGGGCGAGGGTCGCGAGCGCCGCTTTCATCGGGACGTCGTTTTCATCGGGACGCTGCTGCCAGGAGCCGGGCGTGCGGTGTCCACACCTCGGTGAGAGCGGCACGTCCGATGAACAGGCCGATGTGCCCCGCATCGATGACCGTGGTGGTGATCGACGACGGTGCTGTGCCGACCCGCTCGGCGAGCGCCAGCACCTGTGCAGGCGCCGCCAGGATGTCGGAGCTCCCGGCGATCAGGTGCAGGGGACAGTGGATGGCTCCGAGATCGACAGGACCGTCTTGCACGACGAGCGTGCCCTCGACAAGCTCATTGCCCACGAACAACTTCCGCATGATCCAGTCGAGGAATGCGGCGGGAATCTCCTGTTTCCAGGCGAACCACCGACGTTCGGCTTCGATCCGTGTCACTTCGTCGGGATCGTGGATCTTCGCGAGTAGGGTCATTGCGCGCTCGATCTCGCCGATCGGATCGGTCGTCTGCAGACCGGCGGCACGCGCGGCGTCGTACCACAAGTCGACGAGCGAGGCCGCCGCGCCCGTATGTGTCTGGGCCAGCGTGGCGAGGGCGGGCTGCTCGATGTGGAAGTCGATAGGCGCCCCCGCGACCGTCAGCGTGTGTACCGCTTCCGGGTGCAGGGCAGCGTAGATGGTGCCGAGCCATCCGCCCTGGCTGTCGCCGATCAGATTGACGCGACCGCCGAGGTGCGCGACGGCGTCGTGGACGACAGCGAGATGTTCGTCGATTGAACATCCGTCGGTCTCCGGGGAACCCGGTGCCCATTCCAGGCAGTGCAGCCTGGTCAGTCCACCGGCTCGCAGTGCCTCGACCTGGCTGCGACCGGGCGAATGGTCGACGATGCACGAGTGGGTGCCGGCCTGCGGGGGGAGAAGCAGTGTCGGCACTGTTTCCCGGTCGGTGGCCGACGGGTCGCCACAATCGCGTAGCTTCGCCAGCGGCCACTGTGCAACGACCGGCCAGGGGTGTGCCCACGCCGGGGGAGCGCTGGTCGTGAGCGCCAGGCAGAAGCGCGTCATGTCGGCCGCCACGGTGAACGGTGTGCCGCCGCGGCGGGCGAGACCGAGGAGATAGGTGCTCCAACCCGCGATCGCCGCGGCTCCGATTCGCATCGGAGCCGCGGCGATCTGGGCTTGCGTCAGAGCAACCATGAACCGCACCATAGAACTTCGGTGGCGCGGATGGGCCTGAGTGCGTGCCGCATCGCGGATCGTGACCTACTTGAGGAGATCGCGAGCGGTGGTGGTGACCGTGGTGGTGAATTCGCGAGCGAAGGACACCTGCGCCTTGGCGAGGTCGGCGACCCACTCGACCGGAGTGGCCTCGGCGACCTTCTCCTGCAGGTCGAGGAGGCTGGTGACGGCCTTCTCGTAGGTGTCGACGCCCAGGTTGCCGCTCTGCTTGGCAGCCTCGACGAACTTGGCGTTGAACTCGTTGACGCGATCGGTGGTCTCGTCGACGACCTTGGTGAAGTCGGCGGCGGCCTTGTCGGCGGCAGCGGTTGCGCTCGCGGTGAGCTTCTCCGCGGTCTTCTGTGCAGCCTCGGTGGCGT
>NZ_JAUZMZ010000298.1:0-3214 GCF_036327435.1 Rhodococcus chondri
TGCCCGGACTCCGCGCGACGGGTCGCCGTATCGACGTGCTGCGCGGCGGCACCATGACCACGGTCCAGGATTTCCCCGGTCGAACCGGACTATGGGAGGTGGGCATCCCACCGTCGGGCCCGATGGACGACCTGTCGTTCCGCGCCGCCAACCTCGCGGTGGGCAACCCGGAGGGCACGCCGGGACTCGAATGCACCCTGGGCGGTCCCCGATTGGAGTTCTCCGACGCCGTGCTCGTATGTGTCACGGGCGCACCGGTCGAACTCACACTGGACGGCACGCCGGTGCCGATGTGGGAACCCGTAGCGGTGACCGCAGGGTCCGTACTGGATGTGGGAACCCCCTCGGACGCGGGCTTGCGCACCTATCTCGCGGTGCGCGGCGGCCTCGACGCGCCGCTCTACCACGGCAGCGCGTCGACGTTCACGCTCGGCGGTTTCGGCGGTGTGACGGGCAAGGCGGTCGCGACAGGCGACATCCTCGGTGTCGCCGATGCCGGCCCCGGCACCGCTCCGGCACCGGTGCCTACCGAGAACCGCCCCGACTTCACCCACACGTGGCACCTGGCGGTGACCGAGGGCCCGCAACCGGCGCCCGCATACTTCACCGCGGAAGACCTGCAGCAGTTCTACGACACCGCTTGGACCGTGCAGACCCATGCCAACCGCACCGGCATCCGGCTCGACGGGCCGAAACCCACGTGGTCGCGCACGGACGGCGGTGGCGCCGGACTGCACCCGTCCAATCTGCACGACAATCCGTACAGCGTGGGCGCACTCAACGTCTCCGGCGATACCCCGATCCTGCTGGGACCGGACGGACCGAGCCTCGGCGGGTTCGCCTGCCCGCTGACCGTGGTCTCCGGGCACCGCTGGAAGATGGGTCAGATCCGGCCCGGCGACACGGTGCGATTCGTGCCCGTCACCGATGCCGACGCCGCGGCCTTGCGCAACACCCCGGAACGGGGCGCAGATGTGCCGCTCGCCGCGGCTCGGAGCGCACCGGACGGCGGCCTGCTCGGCCGCATCGAACCGTTTCTCGACCGGCCCGCCGTCGTGTACCTGCGCGGCGGCGACGACAGCATCCTCGTCGAGTACGGCGACATGGTCCTCGACCTGGGGTTGCGGATGCGCGTGCACGCCTTGTCGGAAGCCTTGGCGGCCGTGCGACTGCCGGGCATCGTGGACGTCACACCGGGCGTGCGATCGCTGCACATCCGCTTCGATCCCGATGAGCTGGCCCAGCACCGGCTGCTCGGAGTGCTGCAGGATCTCGAGACCGAACTACCTGCGACGCACGACCTCGTGGTGCCGAGCCGCACGGTGCGGCTGCCGCTGTCGTTCGACGACCCCTCCATCGCCGAGGCCATCTCCCGCTACCGCAGCGGTGTGCGAGACGACGCGCCGTGGCTGCCGTCGAACGTGGAGTTCATCCGCCGCATCAA
The DNA here is from genome assembly GCF_036327435.1 of Rhodococcus chondri. Taxonomy (NCBI): domain Bacteria; kingdom Bacillati; phylum Actinomycetota; class Actinomycetes; order Mycobacteriales; family Nocardiaceae; genus Rhodococcus; species Rhodococcus chondri. Next base: position 1,445 of record NZ_JAUZMZ010000298.1, read on the forward strand.
CGGTCTCGACTCGGTCGAGGAGGTCCGCGCCGCGGTCTTCGACGCCGAATACCTTGTCCTCGGACTCGGAGACGTGTATCTCGGTGCGCCGCTGGCAGTTCCACTCGACCCTCGACACCGCCTGGTGACCACCAAGTACAACCCCGCCCGCACCTGGACGCCGTCCGACGCGGTCGGCATCGGCGGCAAGTACCTGTGTGTGTACGGCATGGAATCACCGGGCGGCTACCAGCTGGTGGGCCGGACGATCCCGATCTGGTCCGGGTACCGGCAGACCCCGCCGTTCGAGGACGGCAAGCCGTGGCTGTTCCGGTTCTTCGACCGGATCGTGTGGGAGCCCGTCACCCCCGAGCAGCTGCTCGAATACCGGGCGGCGGCGCGGGCCGGCCGCTTCGACGCCGACATCGCCGAGGGCAGCTTCGCATTCGCCGACCATCTGCGGTTCCTTACGGAAAACGCGGAATCCATCGCCGCCTTCGACGCGAGGCAGGCGGCGGCATTCGAGGCCGAGAAGCAGGCATGGCACGACGCGGGCGAATTCGACCGCGCCGATGCCGCACCGATCGAGGTCGCCGCGGTGGTGGACCCACTCGACGGGATGCCGCCCGGCTCCGTTGTCGTCGAGGCCCCGATGGTGGGCAACGTGTGGCGGATCGAAGTCGCCGAGGGCGACCGTGTCGAAGACGGGGTCCCCGTGGTGATCCTCGAGGCGATGAAGCTCGAAATGCCGGTGCCCGCCGGCTCCTCCGGCACGGTCCTCGAAGTCCTCGTCGCACCAGGTGCCAAGGTGGCGCCCGGCACTCCCCTTCTCGTGATCGGAGCACCTGCATGAGCCTCGACAGTGTCACGGCCCCGGCCTCCACCACCGCAGTGCCTGCCCCCGCGGAGCCGGCCGTCCAGCGTGCCCGGAAAGCGTTGCAGCGCATCGACGACGTGGACCGACCGGAAGTGTGGATCACGCTGCGCGACCGGTCGGACATCCTCGCCGACGCGGCCGCGGTGGACGCGCGGGTCGCCGACGGCGAAACGCTGCCGCTGGCGGGGCTACTCGTGGCCGTCAAGGACAATGTGGATGTTGCGGGACTGCCCACGACCGCGGGATGTCCCGAATTCGCGTACCTGCCGGACACCACCGCATCCGGTATCGCGCGACTGCTCGCCGCGGGCGCGATGGTACTCGGCAAGACCAACCTCGACCAGTTCGCGACGGGTCTCGTCGGCACCCGAAGCCCGTACGGCGCGGTGCGGTGCGCCTGGGATCCGGAACGGGTGTCGGGCGGGTCGAGTTCGGGTTCGGCGGCCGCGGTGGCACTGGGTATCGCCGATATCGGAATCGGAACGGATACTGCGGGGTCCGGTCGTGTCCCCGCGGCGCTGCACGGAATCGTCGGCATCAAGGCCACCCTCGGGATGATCTCGACTCACGGGGTGGTTCCGGCGTGTGTGGACTACGACTGTCTGACCGTGTTCGCGCCGTCACTCGACACCGCGGCGGCCGCTGCCGCAGTCATGGCCGGTCCCGAGCCGCGTGATCCCCGCAGCCGGAAGTGGCCGTCCGACGTGCGCCTGTCCGCGCCGGCACAGCTCCGTGTCGCGGTGCCGCGGGCGGAGAATCTGGGGCAGTTGTGCGACGAATACCGCGGCGCGTTCGCGCTGACCGTCTCCGCGGCCGCGCGGGTATGGGCGAGGGAATCGAGATCGGCGACCAGTTCGTGGGCCGCCGGGATTTTCGCTCCCGTCACGATCGCCGCGACCGTCGGGTAGGCACCC
>NZ_JAUZMZ010000299.1:0-3196 GCF_036327435.1 Rhodococcus chondri
CGGGGCGAGGTCGCCGTCGGGCAAGCGCGCCGTGAGCCACGGGTCGTCGGCCAGCACGGTGCCGGTGCCGACGATGATGGCGTCGAGACGGCTGCGGTGATCGTGTACGCGGGCCCGCGATTCCGGCCCGGAGATCCATTGGCTGGTGCCGTCGACGGCGGCGCTACGTCCGTCCAGTCCCGCCGCATACTTCCAGGTCACGTGGGGGCGGCCGGTGCGCTGACGGTGCAGCCACGCGCGCAGCGGACCGTGGCTGACGGCCTCGGCGCCGAGTCCGGCATGCACGGTGAGGCCGGCAGCGCGCAACGCTTCGGATCCGCCGCCCGCCACCGGATTCGGATCGGGCACCGCGTAGTAGACGGTGGCGATACCGGCGTCGATCAGCGCCCGAGTGCACGGCCCGGTACGGCCGGTGTGGTTGCACGGCTCGAGGGTGACCACGGCCGTGCCGCCCCGCGCACGCTCCCCCGCCGCGGCCAGCGCCCGCACCTCGGCGTGCGGGCCGCCGGGCGGAGCGGTCGCGCCGACACCGGCGATCCGTCCGGACGTGTCCAGGATCACGGCACCGACAGGCGGGTTGGGGCTCGTCGTGCCCCGCACCGCCTCGGACGCGTCGAGGGCGAACTGCAGCGCTTCGGCGAGCTCCGGTGCGGTCACGGCGCGAGGGTCAGGTGGTGCGACGCCTTCCCAGCCTGCGCCCGGAGCTTGCGGACGGCCTCGGCGGGATCGGCAGCGCCGTACACGGCGGATCCGGCGACGAAGCAGTCCACGCCGGCGTCGGCGGCGGCTTCGATGGTGTCGGCGTTGATGCCGCCGTCGATCTCGACCAGCAGGCGAAGCTCACCGGAATCGACGAGCCGGCGCACGGCGCGGGCCTTGTCGAGCACATCGGCGATGAACGACTGGCCACCGAATCCCGGCTCGACACTCATCACCAGGAGGGTGTCGAACTCCTTCAGGATTTCGAGATACGGCTCGATGGGGGTACCGGGCTTGACCGACAGCCCGGCCTTCGCGCCGGCGGCGCGGATGTCGCGGGCCACGGACACCGGATCGTCGGTGGCCTCGGCGTGGAACGTGACGTTGTGTGCGCCGGCTTCGGCGTACGGCGGCGCCCATCGGCCGGGGTTCTCGATCATCAGGTGGCAGTCGAGGGGAATCTCGGTCGCCTTCAGCAGCGACTCCACGACCGGGAGGCCGAGGGTCAGGTTCGGTACGAAATGCGCGTCCATGACATCGACGTGCAGCCAGTCGGCGCCGGCGACGGCCTGGGCTTCGTCGGCGAGACGCGCGAAGTCTGCGGACAGGATGGACGGGGCGATCATCGGGTGGGCCACGTCGGTCGAGTCTAGTGCGCCCCGGGCTCGCGTCCGGCGCTCACCCGACCGCGACCTTTTCCCCCGACTCGGGCCGTGCTGTGATGGTTACGTGCGAAGGTGATGGCAGCAACACCACCGGCCGGTCATCCAGGAGTGCGGGGGAGCAACTATGTCCATAACAACGCTTCGAGTTCGCCCGATCGCGGACGTCGGTCCGAAAGACGCCCCGACGGTCGGCGGCAAGTCCGCCAACCTCGGTGAGCTCACCCGCTGCGGTTTCCCGGTGCCGGCGGCGTTCGCGATCACCGTCGACGCGTACCTCGATGCGATGACCGCGGCCGGAATCCGGGACCGTCTGCGCGACGAGGTTCTACCGGGCGAACACGTCGACGAGGCGACACTCCTGCGCTCGTCCGGCGAACTGGCCGAGTCCGTGACCGGCGCGCCGGTGCCCGACGACCTGCGCGGCGAGATCGTCGACGCCTACGCCCGCCTCGGCGACAACGTGCCGGTGGCGGTCCGCTCGTCCGCGCCGGCGGAAGATGCCGCCGACACTTCGTTCGCCGGAATCCACGAGTCGTACACCAACGTGATCGGCGCCGACGCGTTGATCTCCGCGGTGCAGGCCTGCTGGGCGTCACTGTGGTCGCCGCGGGCCCGCACCTACCGCGCGCTGCACGGGGTCACCGACGAGCCGTCGATCGCGGTCGTGGTGCAGACGATGGTGCCGTCGGAAGTCTCCGGGGTGGCGTTCACCGCCGACCCTCGCACCGGTGACCGGTCGAAAATCGTCGTCGAGGCGGCCCGCGGTCTCGGTGAAGTGGTGGTGGGCGGACAGGTCGAACCCGACACGTATGTCGTCGGCAAGGACGGATTCGCGATTCTGGAAGTGCACGAAGGGCATCAGGACTTCGCGATCTCGTCCACCGCGTCCGGGGAGGACCGGATCGCGCTCGATCCGAGCCTCGCCGGCCGGGTGCTCGACGACGACCAGGTGACGGCGGTGGCCCGGCTGGGCGCGGCAGTCGAAGAACATTACGGACAACCTCAGGACCTCGAGTTCGCCTTCGCCCAGGGCGACATGTGGATCGTGCAGACCCGGCCGATCACCACCCTCGGCGGTTCTGCGGGCGACATTGCGAAGGGCACCGGCGAAGGCGACGGTGCCGCACCCATCCTCACCGGACTCGGCGCCGGTCCCGGCATCGCGACGGGCGCAGTGCGGGTACTGCACGATCCCGGCGACGGTTCACGGCTGAGCGCCGGTGAAATTCTGGTCGCACCGATGACGCGCCCGGACTGGCTCCCCATCCTGCGCCGCGCGGGCGGCATCGTCACCGACGGCGGCGGCATCACCTGCCACGCCGCGATCGTCGGTCGGGAACTCGGGAAACCGGTCGTGGTGGGTGCACGCACCGCCACCGCCGATCTGCAGGACGGGCAGCTGATCACGGTGGACGGTGACACCGGAGCGGTCTTCGCCGGCACGACCCACGCGGCAGCCCCTGCCCCCGCCCCGGTCGCCGGTGCGGTCGCTGCGGCGCCGCAGGCCGGCACTGCCGTGACCGCGACGGCCGTGTATGTCAATCTCGCCACCCCGGATGCCGCGGAGGCGGTCGCGGCCACCGATGTCGACGGTGTCGGCCTGCTGCGGGCGGAGTTCATGATCACCGATGCGCTGGGCGGGGAACATCCCGCCCGGATGATCGCCGAGGGCCGCCGCGACGAGTACGTCACGAAGATGGCGGAGGGAGTATCGACGATCGCGGCGGCGTTCGCGCCACGGCCCGTGGTCTATCGGGCGATCGATCTGCGTAGCAACGAGTTTGCCGACCTGATCGGCGGCGACATCGAGCCGCACGAGGAGAACCCGATGA
>NZ_JAUZMZ010000029.1:0-37785 GCF_036327435.1 Rhodococcus chondri
GTCGATGCTCCGGCGGCGCCGATGCCGGCCGTCCCGCCACCGACCGGGCTCCCGCCGAGGACGGCGCCGCCGCTGTGGCCGCCACCGAAACCCACGGGCATGGTCGCAGCAGAGACGCCGACCATGGATCCGGTTGCGTGTGCGGTCGGCACCGTCGAGGCAGGGCTCGGCGAGGCGGGCAACGATGATGCGAGCGCGGAGGCGGCATCGGCCGTCGCTCCTGTGAGTGCGCCCGGATCGGGCCGCGGGGCCCGGGCTCCGGCGATCGGGGGCGGTACCGGTATCGGGGCGGTCAAGGCGTGCATGGCCGTCGTATGTCCCGTCAGCTCCCCTCGGGTGCGCGCCACGACGGCCAATGCTGCCTGCGTATGTTCGACGGCCGCCGCGACGACGGCGGCCTGACCCGGTGGTGTCATCGAGACGGGGGCGGCCGCAGTGAGGAAGGCGACGAAGGACTGTGCGATGCCGGTGAGTTCGATGTTGCCGCGCTCCACGGATGCGGTTGCGGCGCGAGTGATTTCCCCGATGCGGTCGCCTCGATCGCTCAACTCGCCGGCCGCCACCCGGGCCCGTCGGCCGTGCTCGGCCGCGACTTCGGCCGTTTCGCCTTCCCACGAGTCGGGAAGCGCGTCGAGGGCGCTGCGACCGAGTGCGCCCGCCGTGTCGAGCAATCGCGACGACTGTCCGAGGATCGCGGCGGGGTCGAGCGCTTCGACGATGCCCGTGCCGAACATCGCCCCGAGATCCGTGAGAGGTCGCAGCAACCGGTCGAGATCCGGCAGTGTCGGCACCGGAATCGACTGCAGCAGTTCGGTGACGGGATTCGAGGCCGGTGGTGTGGGAAGGGGAAGTGTGGGAAGGGGAACGTCGAGAGGAAGCGGCATATCGAGTACGGGCCCGACCGGTGAGGCGCGTAGCGCGTCGAGCACGGTGGGGGAGGTTTCGGTACTCGCGGGAGGGTGCATCACAGCATCCCCGCGGTGTGTCCGAGTGTCGCCCCCGTTGCGGCATCGGCGTGTTCGTACGCGGCAGCGGCGTCGTGTGCCGCGGCGCCGTTCGACGCGTAGGCCACCGCGAGGTCCCCGATACTGCGGGTGTGCGCGCTCTGTGCGGCAGCGAAGGCGGCCAGGAAGTCGCCGCCGATGAGTCCCAGCGCGGGGCTCAGAGCGGCCACATTGGCCTGCAGATCTACCGTACCGGAGCGCATAATCTGTTCTGCGGCATGGAGATTCGTGTTTCCGAAGGACCGTATGCCCTCGGGTACCACCCTGATTCCGGCACCGCCGAAGAAACCGCTCATCAACCCCCCTCGAGTCAGCGTGGGTGCACTCTAGCGCGAGTCGGGGGCACGGGCGAGTCTGTCGAACGTGAATTCGAGGTATCGCTTGACACCTTCCAGAACAGGTGTTCGACTGTTGCTATGCGGTGGGCAGCTCAAACCTTGGACGCCGACGAGGGTGCACTCCCCGGGCTGGATCGGGCGGGGCTCGTCCGCAGTGTGCAAACCCCCGAGTTCGACGGCATCACCTTCCACGAGGTGCTGTGCAAGAGCGCGCTCAACAAGACCCCGGAAGCGTCCCGGTTGCCGTTCCACTACACGATCAACACCTTTCGGGGCTGCAGTCACGCATGCCGCTACTGCTTCGCGCGGCCCACTCACGAATACCTCGACCTCGATGCCGGGCACGACTTCGACACCCAACTCGTCGTCAAGACCAACGTCGCCGCCGTCCTGCGCCGGGAACTCGCCCGCAAGTCCTGGAAGCGCGAGCACGTCGCGCTGGGTACCAATACCGATCCGTATCAGCGCGCCGAGGGTCGCTACCGTCTGATGCCCGGAATCATCCGTGCACTCGCCGAGTCCGGCACACCCTTCTCGATCCTGACCAAGGGCACGCTGCTGCGCCGCGACCTGCCGCTGCTCACGCTGGCATCGCAGCAGGTCGATGTCCGGGTCGCCGTCTCGCTGGCGATCGGCGACCACGATCTGCAGCAGCAACTCGAGCCGGGTACCCCCACGCCGAAGGCGCGGCTCGACCTCATCCGCGCGGTCACTGATGCGGGTCTGCCCTGCCATGTCATGGTGGCGCCGGTCATCCCGTACCTCACCGATTCGGTCGTGCATCTCGACAGTCTTCTCGACCGGATCGCGCAGGCCGGGGCGACCGGGGTGACGGTGATTCCGATGCACCTGCGCGGCTCGACGCGCGGGTGGTTCCTGTCCTGGCTCGCGACCGAGCATCCCGCGCTGATGAGGCGCTATCGCCGCCTCTACGGCCGCGGCGCCTACCTGCCGCCCGAATACACGCGCTGGCTCGACGCTCGGGTGAGGCCACTCATCGAGCAGTACGGTCTCGCGGCTCGGGAAGCCGCGCACCGCGCAGCGCACGAGAATCCCCCCGATCGCGAGCCCGAGCCGGTCGGCGCACTCACCCTGTTCTGAGCGGGGGCCCGTAGTAGAGCGTCGGGTCGACGCAGGCGCCGAAGAGCCCGGGAGGGCACGACTACGACCACTCGTAGTAAACGTGGCTTGCGCGGGCCTAACATCGAGGCGTGACGACGACGCGCACAGCGAAGCGACCCAAGAGTTGGCACCAGCGCGCGGGTAAGCCCGTGCGTGTCTGGCTCGTCTTGCTGATCCTGGCCGGGCTCACCCACCCGTTCCTGCCCGAATCCCGATGGCTTCTGGTGCACCTGTTCACGCTCGGTGCGGTCACCAACTCGATCGTGGTGTGGTCGCAGACCCTTGCCGAACGCTTTCTCGGCTATCAGCTGCCCGAGACCGAACGCGGAGCACAGCTGGTCAAGATCTACCTTCTCAATGCGGGCATCGTCGTCACCGTCGTCGGCGTGGTCGGCGGGTTCTTTCCGGTCACCGTCGTCGGCGCGGTCCTGGTCGGGACGATGGTCGCCTGGCATGCGATCTCGCTGCTCCTGCTGATTCGCCGTGCCCAGAAGTGGCGTGCCGGCGACGGTCAGGGCGCCGCCGAGCATGTGCAGAGCGTGTGGTTTCTCGTCGCGTCCTCGGCGATGCTCCCGGTCGGAGCGGGATTCGGCGCCACCCTCGCCTACGGTCTCACCGACCGCACCCAGGCCGGTTTTCTCCTCGCCCACCAGGCGATGAATCTGCTCGGGTTTCTCGGTCTCGCCGCGGCCGGCGTTCTCACCGTGCTGTACCCCCGGCTGATCGGCATGGAGAATCCTGGGGGCGGTCGGCGTCCCGCGGCATTGGCGCTGATGCTGGCGGGGATCGCGATCCTGACATTCGGCGCACTCTCCGGTCATCCGCTCGTCGCGGCAATCGGATGCGGTCTCTACCTGATCGGCTGGCTGGTCGTAGCCGTTCCGATGCTGCGCGGGGCCGTCACGCATCCGCCGAACGGCTATGCGCCCGCGTCCATCACCGCAGCGATGCTGTGGCTCGTCGGATCCCTTGCGACCCTCGCCGTGATCCTCGCGACCGGGCCGATGGATCCCGAGCGGGCCACACTCATGACCGTGCCGTTTCTGGCGGGCTTCGCGGCGCAACTGCTCTTCGGAGTCATGAGCCACCTGCTGCCCACCATGATGGGCGGTGGACCGGCGGTGGTCGGTGCCGGCGTCGACAAGATGAACCGCTGGTGGGTGTGGCGAATCGTCGTGATCAATGTCGGACTGGTGTTGTGGCTGCTGCCGCTGTCGAGTTGGATGCGGGTCGGGATCTCCGCGCTGGTGATGGCCGCGTTCGTGCTGTTCCTGCCGGTCATGGTCACCAGCGCCAAGGCATCCGTCGCCGGACGCCGGGCGGTCATGTCCGGACAGTCGGCGCCGGACCACACGCCGACGATGCATCACCGCGCAATGCAGGCCACCGCCGCGCTGGCCTGTCTCGCCCTCGTCGCCGCGGTCATGTCCGGGCTCGGCGGCGGGAGTGCGGGACAGCAGGATGCCTCGGCGGGCGTGGCACCCACCGGCGACACGACAGAAGTGCAGGTCGAGGCGGTCGGCATGCGGTTCACGCCCGAGACCGTCACCGTGGCCGCGGGTGACCGACTCGTCATCACCGTCACGAACTCCGACGATCAGGTGCACGATCTCGTCCTCGCCACCGGTCACAGTTCCGGCCGGCTCGCGCCGGGGGAGTCCGCGACCGTCGACGCGGGGATCGTCGGATCCGATATCGAAGGCTGGTGCTCGATCGTCGGACACCGGCAACAGGGCATGGTGTTCCACATCGTGGCCGAGGGCGGCGCCGGCGCGACAAACGCCCACGACCACGAGTCGGGTGGCGCCGGAGCACCCGATGCGCAGGCTGTCGATCTCGCCCGCGAACCGGACGACGACTTCGCTGCCCGCGATGCCGTTCTCGCACCCGCGCCGGGTGGCACCGTACACCGGCACACATTCGAGATCACGGAAGTTCGCGGCGAATACGGGGCCGGAACGTCACAGACCATGTGGACGTACGACGGGCAACCGATGGGACCGACCTTGCGAGGCAAACTGGGCGACATCTTCGAGATCACCATGGTCAACAACGGAACCATGGGTCATTCCATCGACTTCCATGCCGGCATGGTCGGACCCGACGAGCCGATGCGCACCATCAATCCGGGCGAGGAACTCGTCTATCGGTTCCGGGCCGAGCACACCGGGGTCTGGATGTATCACTGTGCGACCGCCCCGATGGCGGTGCACATCGCCGCGGGCATGTTCGGCGCCGTCGTCATCGACCCGCCGAGCCTTGCGCCGGTGGACGCCGAATACGTCATTGTGCAGTCCGAGGCCTACCTCGGGGACGGGGAGACCGATGCCGACAAGGTGGCCGCCGGCACCCCCGACCTGGTGATGTTCAACGGCTTTGCGAATCAATATCTGCATCGACCGTTGCGCGCGCAGGTCGGTGACCGCATCCGTGTCTGGGTGCTTGCCGCCGGACCCCACGAAGGAGTGAGCTTCCACGTCGTCGGCAGCCAGTTCGACACCGTCTACAAGGAAGGTGCTTATCTGCTTCGCCCCGACAATCCCGACCGAGGAGGTGCCCAAGCGCTCGATCTCGGTGTCGCACAGGGCGGATTCGTCGAGATGGAATTCCTCGAACCCGGGACATACACGTTCCTCAACCACCGGATGTTCGACGCCGACCGCGGCGCCACAGGGAGAATTGTCGTCGAATAGTTGTCGTGTCCCACAATGAGGTCATGGATATCGTCGATTCACGGCAGGTGACGCCGGCACAACTGGGTGAGTTCTACGACGCGGTGCTCGCACCCTCGTTCCCGCTCTCCGAACTGGCGCCACGCGCCGAACTGCTTGCCGGGCTCCACGATCCGGCCGGTGCGATGCGGGCAGCACTCGCTGTCGCTGCGACCGGGGAGATCATCGGGGGCGCTGTGGGCGAATGGTTTCCGGACTGCCGGGTGCTGCTCGTGACATACCTCGCGACGCGCCCCGGCCAACGCGGCGGCGGGGTGGGGCGTGAGGTGTTGCGTGCGGTGATGGCGCAGTGGCGGCGCAGCATCGCGCCGCTGCTCGTCGTCGGCGAGGTCGAAGACCCCCGCCACCACCGGGACAACGGCTTCGGCGATCCCGTGCGCCGGCTGAGATTCTACGCAAGCGAGGGCGCGGAGGTGATCGACGTGCCGTACTTCCAGCCGGCGCTGCGGTCGGATGGCGATCGCGTCCGGAATCTGCTCCTCATGACCTTCGCCGTCGATCCGGCCTGCCGGCGCGACGACGGTGTCGACTCGGCGACCGTGCGGTGTTTCCTGGAGCGGAACCTCGAAGGTATCGAAGGGCACGTCGGTGACGATCCGGAGACGACGGCGTTGTGGGCAGCGCTGGCAGCGCCGACCGTGCCGCTACTCGATCCCCGGCCGCTCCTGCTCTGACGCGAGATCCAGCCGGTATTTCTCGAGGATGTCCCGCACGTGGTCGGCGATCGGGGCGGCGCCCCCGCTGTTGCCGGTGCCGACGTCGACGGACCGTGCCAGCGCGACGCATCGGTCGCGCTGGAACAGGGCAGACCCGAGCACGAGCGAGGACGTGCCGATCTTCTCGACGCCGACCCCGATGACGATGTCGTGTGGATAGAACGCTTCCGCGAGATAGCTGATCTCGATGTTCGCCAGCACCGCACGCTCGAAGGCACGTTCACCGAGATCGGCGGCCAGCGCTTCCTGCATGAGCACGCGCGCTTGCTCGAAGTACCGCGCGATCGACACGTTGTTGATGTGTCCGAGTGCGTCGGTGTCGCCGAACAGTGGGGTGACGGTGCGCCGCAGCGGGTACCGGTCGAGCATCGAACGTCGAGGGTCGTGGCGCATGAGTACTGCCTTGTCGTGAGTGCCTGCCGGTCGTTCCCCAACATATCGATAACGGTTCCGCCGTGACGAGGGGACCGTCTCGTTCCCTCGGCCGTGCCGTAGGAGGATCGGCAGAGCGCACCGCCCACCTCGGGTCCGGGGTCAGGCGTATCGGGACAGGACGAAGTCGGTCAGCCCTCGGCGAATGGCTCCGATGGCGTGCTTCTGGCCTCGCCGCAGGACGAACCCGGGAACCGGGACTTTCGGCTCCAGTGACATGGTGACGTGCACGCGGGTGCCGCGCTCACTCGGCTCCAGCGCGTATTCGCCTTCCTGGCTGCGCTGCATCGTGCTCTCGACGAGAGTCCACGACGTCGAACGTTCGGTCCAGTCGTGCTCGATCGTCTGCGTGTCGGAGAATCCGAACAGCGACAACGTCATGCGTATCCGGCGGGCGCGGCCGACGTCGTCCCTGGTGAGCACCTCGACGCTCTGGTGGGCCCCCGACCACTCGGGGATGCGTTCGACATCCTCGAGTGCGCGCATCACCTGCTCGGGGGCGGCGTCGATGTCGAATCGATCGGAAACGGTGACCGCCATGATGTCCCTCCTCGTCGGTGTCGGAATGTGGGTACCGCGTACCCGGTCGAGGTCGGGGCCAAGCGCAGATTCAGGATTTCCAGTCGTCTGGTCGGACCTGGTGGCGGCTGACGATGGAAATGCGGTTGAACGAGTTCATCGCGATCGCCACCCACACGACCGCCGAGAGCTGCTCGTCGGTCAAGCATGCGCGGGCTTCGGCGTAGGCGCGGTCCTGCTCGTACGAGGACGGCAGCGTCGTCACCGACTCTGCAAGGGTGAGCGCGGCGCGTTCGACGTCCGTGAACAGGTCCGTATCGCGCCAGGCCGGCAACACCGCAATTCGCTGCGCCTTCTCGCCGCCCTTGAGGGCATCGCGAATATGCACGTCGAGGCAGTACGCGCACCCGTTGATCTGGGAGATGCGGATATTGACGAGTTCGACGAGTTTGCGGTCGAGGCCCGCTTGCTGCACCGCCTCGCGTACCGCGACCGCGACGGCCACTTGCGCGCGGTAGACCGGGCGTGTCTGTTTGTCTATCGGAACGCGCGTGTCGGGGGTGTCTGCAGGCATGGGGCTCCCTCGTTGGTCTCGTCGATCGGACGTTACCGGTCGCGGCGGTCTTCGTGCATGCGTTCGCGCATGGCTTCGAAAGCGCGGGTCATCGCGGTGATGTCGTGCGGGGTGAGCACGTCGAACATGTTCTTGCGTACGGCGTCGACATGGCCGGGCCCGGCTTCGGCCAGCTTCGCGGCGCCTCCGTCGCCCAGTTCTGCCCACGCGCCGCGCTTGTCCGTCTCGCATCCCGCGCGGCGGACCCATCCGGCCTTTTCCATGCGGGTGACCGCGCGGGTGATCCCGCTGCGGGTGGTGGTGCTCGCGTCGGCGAGATCGCGCATGCGCATCCGCTGCTCGGGTGCTTCCGACAGCAGGACGAGGATCTCGTAGTCGGCGAACGAGATGCCCGCGTCGCGGACGAGTTGTTTGTCGAGCTGCTGGAACAGCAGGCGGGTGGCGTCGAGGTAGGAACGCCACAGGTGCTGCTCGTCGTCGTCGAGCCATTTCGTGTTGTCCATGTGCCCAGCATACCAGGTAGTTGACTAAGCAACTAGATGCGTGCATGATGGTTAGACATTCAACGAAATGGCCGCCGGATGCGTCGGCCGCACAAAGGAGGGTTGCGATGGCCGCCGGTATCCCGTCTCCCCGGGCAGGATTCGAAGACCGACGCGAGAGCATCCGGGCCCGTTACCTCCTACCGGAGGGGACTCGGCCCGCGTCGTCGGCGCGAGGACTGCATCACACCGCCCTGGTGAGCAGCGACGTCGAGCGGACGGTGCGGTTCTACCAGGAAGTCCTCGAGTTTCCGCTTACCGAACTCATCGAAAATCGTGACTATCCCGGCTCCTCCCACTTCTTCTTCGACATCGGCAGCGGAAATCTGTTGGCCTTCTTCGACTTTCCCGGACTCGACGTCGGTCCGTACCGGGAGGTTCTCGGCGGCCTGCACCACATCGCAATCAGTGTCGAGCCGAGCCGGTGGGAAACGCTGCGCGACAAGCTGATCGCCGCGGACGTCGAACTCGTCGAACACAGTGAGGTGTCGCTGTACTTCCGCGGCCCCGACGGGGAGCGACTCGAACTCATCGCCGACCCCCTCGGCGAGATGTACGGCTCGAAGGTTCTCTGAGGGGGCCATGCTCGCCGACAGGTTCATCAACCGACACGTATTGACGCACACTGGCGGGTAGACGCCCGTACGACGACCGGAAGGCCTCGATCATCATGAGCAATACCGACGCCGCTCCCAGCGAGATTCGTTGCCATACCGAAGACCTTCCGGTCGGCGATGTCCGCAACCCCCGGGTCGAGATCATCACTTCCCGCGAGGTGCCGCTCGGCGGGCCCCGCGCGATGCCCGTGCGCCGGACGCTTCCCCAGCGTCAGCGCTCGCTCATCGGGGCGTGGTGTTTCGTCGACCACTACGGTCCCGACGATGTGTCGGCTACCGGTGGTATGGACGTCGCGCCGCACCCGCACACCGGGTTGCAGACCGTCAGCTGGTTGTTCACCGGTGAGATCGAACACCGCGACAGCCACGGTGTGCACGCCATGGTCCGTCCCGGTGAGGTGAACCTGATGACCGGCGGCAACGGCATCTGCCACTCCGAGGTCTCCACCGATGCCACGAGCACCCTTCACGGGGTGCAGTTGTGGGTGGCCCTGCCCGATGCCCATCGACACGCACCCCGGGACTTCCAGCACCACGCGCCCGGCACGGTCGATCTCGCCGGCGGCACCGCGAAAGTCTTTCTCGGAACACTCGCCGGCGACACCTCGCCCGTCCGAACCTTCACGCCGCTTCTCGGCGCCGAGATCACCCTCGAACCACGTGCCGCCCTCACCCTCGACATCGACCCGGCGTTCGAGCACGGCGTGCTCGTCGACACGGGCAGCGTGAGCCTGTTCGACACGACTCTCCAGCGCGCGGCTCTCGGCTACGTCGGCACCGGCGTGCCCGCCCTGACCTTGACCAACCTCACCGACGAGACCGCCCGCATCGTTCTGCTCGGCGGAACCCCCTTCGGGGAGGAGATCGTCATGTGGTGGAACTTCGTCGGCCGCAACCACGACGAGATCGTCGCCTTCCGCGACGAATGGCAACGCGAATCCGACAGGTTCGGCCACGTCGAGGGCTACACGGGCAAGGTCGCCCGGCTCCCCGCGCCGTCGCTACCGAACGCCCGGATCCAACCCCGTCGCAATCCGCCCACCGCAGATCCCACCTGCTGACCCACAGGACGTACGAATGAACACCACTGTCGACGAACCCACCCTCGACGTACGCCGCACCGGCGACCGCTTCACGACGAAGATCGGTTGGCTGGATTCGAAGCACTCCTTCTCGTTCGGTCACCACTACGACCCCGTCAACACCCACCACGGAGTGTTGATGGTCAACAACGACGACATCGTGACCCCGGGCCGCGGCTTCGACACCCACCCACATCAGGACATGGAGATCATCACCTGGGTGCTGCAGGGTTCGCTCGTGCACCAGGACTCGACGGGGCACTCCGGCGTCATCTATCCGGGACTCGCCCAGCGGATGAGCGCCGGAACCGGCATCCTGCACTCGGAGAAGAACGACTCGTGGCGGTTCGACGGAGCCACCGGCACCCACGCGCAGCGCCACGACAATCCCGTGCACTTCGTCCAGATGTGGGTGCTGCCCCACGAAGCCGGTATCACACCGGGATACGAGCAACTCGAGATCGATCACGAACTGCTCTCCGGCGGGCTGGTTCCCGTCGCGTCCGGCATGACCGAGTACGCCGACCACTCCGCTATCCGCATCACGAACAAGTACGCGGCCATGCATGTCTCACGCATGCAGCCCGGACAGCCGGTACAACTGCCGGACGCGCCGTTCCTGCACGTCTTCGTCGCCCGCGGCGAGGCAGCTCTCGAAGGAGTGGGACCACTGGCCGAGGGCGATGCCGTACGGATCAGCGGCGGAGGCGGTCAGCAACTGACCACCGCGACCGGCGCCGAGGTCATCGTCTGGGAGATGCGCGCCACCATCGGCGGAGCCTGAAGTCGGGCGCCGGGCGTAGTCGCGGGCCTGGTGTGCGTCCCCTGATGCGCCCTACCCTGGACGTGGCCGACGCAGCCGCAGCGGCCACGGACCGCACCGAAGGGGATCGTCATGACAGGCCGCATCGTGCACTTCGAAATTCCCTACGACGACGGTGACCGCGCGCGAAGTTTCTACCGTGACGCCTTCGGCTGGCAGATCTCCGAGATGCCCGAGATGGACTACACCATCGTCACGACCGGTCCGGTCTCGGAGGACGGCATGTCCACCGAGCCCGGCTTCATCAACGGTGGAATGATGCAACGCGGTGAAGCCACTGCGCCCGTCGTCACGGTCGACGTGGACGACATCGACGCGGCACTTGCAAAGATCGAGTCTCTCGGTGGACGCACGGTCCAGGCGAAGTCCCCGGTCGGCGACATGGGTTTCGCGGCGTATTTCTCCGATTCGGAGGGCAACATGATCGGCCTGTGGGAGACCGCACGCGGATCGTGACGGGCAGACTCCGTCGAGCACTAGGCTCGTCCCCGTGGACGACTTCTCCGCCCTGAGCCCCGCCGCGACGGCACTGCTCCGAACTCGCGGCCCCCTCGGTTCGCGCGAGTTGGCCCGCGCCCTGTCCGAGCAAGGTTTCGGCGACGCCGAGCAGATCGCGAATGCACTCGAGTTCGGCGACGCACTCGACGACCCGGTGGTCGCGCAGACCGATGACGGCCGTTTCGTCGCGCTCGACGCGGTGCTCGAGGGCCGCGTCTTCACCCATCGGCTCACCTCGGCCGAGATCGACGCGGACGCGATCGCCGTGTTCGATGTGCTACTGCCGGTGTGTATTCCGAGTCTCGATACCTCGATTCGTGTCGCGATGCCCGGCATCGACGACGACATCTTGCACGCGCGAGGTCTCACCGATGTGGCCTGGGCACAATTCGGTGTCGTGCTGCTTCCCGAGGGATTTCTGGCCGGCAGCGCATCCGGAGAACTGATAGCTGCGACGGTGCACGATGGTGCGATGGTCGTCGAGCCGCGTCCGGAACAGAATGTGCAGGCGGGAACGCTCGGCCGATGGCTGGCCACGGTCACGGCGCACCTGCCCGGCCCGGAGGGCGCCGCCTACCTGGAGACCGACCTGCTCGACGCCTTGGTTCGCGATCCCGCGCTTGCCGCGGATACCTGCCGGCCGGTGAGCGAACAACTCTCCGAATTCGGTCTCGCCCGCAGCGGCAACCGGCTGACTGCCGCATCCGCCTCGCCCGAGCGGGTCGCGGAGGAGTCGGACCTCGTGGCCGCCGCGGGGCAGTCGTTTGCGCGCGCCTTCGAACTGGATGCCGCGTCCGCTCGCGCTGCCATGTCGTTTCTTGCACTCGTCGGCTCACTGGTGGGCGAGGACTCCGTCGTCGACGGCGCGACAGTGGACTCGCACTTCGGCGACCCCGATGACTTCCGGGCTCTCGCCGATCCGCACACCGCGCGGGTGTGTGTGCCGACCAGGCGCTCGGCCGACTGGAGTTCCCGCCGCGGTGCGTGGCCGACGCGGGCGAACATCTGCTGCGCAGAGGTCCTCGAGTTGCGCGCGCGTGTGCTCACTGGATCGTCGGCCACGCCCGGCAGGCCGACGGGGATCTTGTGGAAGCGGAACGCCGATACCGTCTTTCGGCGTCCGAGGACCCGAATTTCGCTCCGACCCTGCACGCGTTGGCGACGTTCGCGGCGATGGGCGGCGACAGCACCACCGGCTTGCTGCTGCTCGAGCGAGCACCCGACGGGACCGACCATCCGATGCATCCGTTTCTGCAGCATTTCAAGCCGGTCGAGCGATCGGACCTGGGGCGAAACGACCGATGCTGGTGCGGGTCCGGCCGCAAGTACAAGGTGTGTCATCTCGGCAAGGTCGACGCCTCGCTGTCCGAGCGGGCGGTGTGGTTGTACGCCAAGGCAAGTCTGATCCTCGACGAACCACGTTGGAGCGCAATGCGTTCCGAGCTCGACGCGGTTCTCGGGGAGTCGGTCGATGTGGAGGCGATGCAGTTGGTGGCCGATGTCGTCCTGTTCGACGGTGGAGCATTCGACGCGTTCGTCGAGCAGTGGGCGGCGTTCTTGCCCCCTGACGAACGCGATCTCGCCGACAGCTGGCACGACGCCCACCTCGACCTGTTCCGAGTGGACGCGGTGCGCCCCCACGAGGGCCTGACCCTGCGGCACGTTCCGGCAGGTGATCCCCGTACCGTTCTCGATCGCACCGTCGGCGAGAACATTCGCCCCGGTGACACCGTGTGCGCCCGCCTACTGCCGGTAGGGCACGAGTGGCACAACTACGGGGGGCTTCACCCGGTCGGTGCGGACCGGAACGCGGCCGTGCTCGATCTGGTCACCGCTCCCACACCCTCGCCGGCCGAGTTGGTGCGGACCCTGCGCGGTGCGTGAACGCTACGGCGTGATCCGGACATCCCGAATCATCGGAGCCGCAGCCGATCCCGGGATGCGCTCGACGCCGGAGCGCTCGACGTACCGCTGAAGAGCGGCAACAGCGGCGAAGGCAATGGTCAGCAACGCCAGCAGCAACAGGACATTGACTGTCATACGGACACCTGCCTGATCGGTTCACCGGTGGTGAACAAGCTGTTCATGGCGTCATCGGCGCTGAACACCCGGATGTCGGCGGCCTGCAGTAGCGACGTCACGCTCGCCTCGGTCGACGAGCAGATCCCGTCGAGCACGTTCTCCGAGGCGACGGCACACGTGACCCGGCCGGGGATATAGGTACGCGTGGTCTCCCACCCGCGTTGGACGGCCATCGCGCGAACCGCTGTCCAGTGAGAGATTTCCGCTGCGTCGGGATTACCGACGAACAACAGGCGCCCCGG
The DNA here is from genome assembly GCF_036327435.1 of Rhodococcus chondri. Taxonomy (NCBI): domain Bacteria; kingdom Bacillati; phylum Actinomycetota; class Actinomycetes; order Mycobacteriales; family Nocardiaceae; genus Rhodococcus; species Rhodococcus chondri. The sequence goes on from NZ_JAUZMZ010000029.1 coordinate 13,324, forward strand.
AGGTGTGTGCATGTGAACCCCTGCCTTTCCTATGACTTACCTCAATGTGACGACGTCATGTCGTTTATCCGAACGTGACGTTGCGCACAGATCAGTTTTACTTCAAATAGCATGAAGTAGCTAGTCGGGGCGATTTCGGCGTGTCTCGGTAACACTGCCGAGACCGGGAACGGCGTCGGGGCGCATCCCGTTACGCGCCACAACGCTGTCCGATGGAAAACGTCGCCTCCCGGAACCCGGGAGGCGACGTTCGTGTGGCAGTCGGATCAGGCGGCGGTGCCCTCCGTCGGCAACAGACGGTCGAGCATGTCGGTGAGGGTGATCAACCCGACCAGATTACCGTCGGTGGTGACCGTAGCCAGGTGATTGCGTGTCTCTCGCATCGTGCGCAGCGCCTCGTACACCGGTTCGCCGGCATCGATCGCGAGGGCGGGGCGCATCAATTCTGCTGCGGTGACCTCCCGTGCGGCCCGGAGAGTGTCGCGCACGTGCACGACACCGTCGACGTGGCCGTTGCCGCGCACGAGCAACCGCAGGTGGCCGGTGCGGCGCGCCGCCTCCCGGATCTGTTCGGTCGTTGCCTCCGGCGGCACGCTACTCGGGTGGGCATTGGGCTCGACGAGGTCGCCGATGGTCAGCGCCTCGAGTTCGAGCGCGCTCGTGAGGTGCCCGAGATAGCGCTCGTCGAGAGTGCCGACCGTCGCGGAGTGCTCCACCAGGTGCCGCAGCGCGTCGGGGTCCTGACCCGCGGCCACCTGATCGACCGGCTCCACACCCACCTTGCGCAGGACCCAGTTCGCCAGGTGATTGAGCCGCACGATGATCGGTCGCGTGAGCCACATGAAACCGCGCATCGGAAGCGCGAGCATCGTCGCCGACTTCTCCGGGTGCGCGATGGCCCACGACTTCGGCGCCATCTCGCCAACCACCAGGTGCAGGAACGTGACGATGATCAGAGCCAGGATGAACCCTGCGACATCGGCGAGCCACAGCGGCGCGCCCCAGCCGTCGAACACCGGCGTCAACCAGTGGTGCACGGCAGGCTTCGTGGTCGCGCCGAGCGCCAGCGTGCACACGGTGATACCGAGCTGGGAACCTGCGAGCAGCACCGACAACTCCGATGCGCTGCGCAGTGCGGCGCGAGCGGCGCGGCTGTCCGCGGCAGCGTCTTCGAGACGGTGCCGGCGGGCGGCGATCAGCGCGAATTCGACGGCAACGAAGAAAGCACTCGACGCGATCAACACGACCGTGACGGCGAGGACAACCCAGGGATTACTCATGACCATGTTCCTCGCGGTCGGTGCGGACGGTGACCAGGAGCGACGACGGCACGTGCTTGTCGACCTTGCGAACCTCGGCAATCAACGTCCGGGTCGGTGGCGTCGCCTCATGCACGAGGTCGGCCGGTTCCAGGTCGAGCGGGATCTCGATGGTGTCGCCCGGTTCGGGTAGACCACCGAACTCGGCGATGACCAGTCCGGCGAGAGTCTCGTAGTCGCCTTCGGGAAGGTCGTGATCGAGGGCGCGGCCGACCTCGTCGAGATGTACGTCGCCGCGGACGAGCCAGCCGTCACCTTCGCGGACGATCACCTGTGTGTCGATCGCCGGGTCGTGCTCGTCGGCGATCTCACCGACGAGTTCCTCGGCGATGTCCTCGACTGTGACGACGCCGGCGAAGCCGCCGTACTCGTCGATCACGAGCGCCATCTCCTCACTCGCCTCGACGAGTTCGGTCAGAACGTCCTGGAGCGACAGCGTCGTCGGGACGATCACCGCCCGGCGGCACACCGTCTGCGCCGTGCCCATCGGGGTATCGAGATTCAGCAGGTCGTGTAGGTGGACGACGCCGCGCAGGTCGTCCGAGGAGGTACCCACCACGGGATACCGGGTGTGGCCGGTGCCCATCTTCGCGAGCACACCGACGACCGGTTCATCGGAGTCGACGAGATCGACCCGCGCCCGCGGAATCATCGCGTGTTCGGCGGTACGGGTCGGAAATTCGAGGATTCGATCGAGCAGCGTAGACAGCTCTTTCGGCAGCTCTCCCGTGTCGCGGGACTCGGCGACGATGTGCTCGAGGTCGCGAGGGGTGGCGGAATGCTCGACGTCGTGTACAGGCTCGATCCGCAGCGCCCGGAGCAGCAAATTCGACGATGCGTCGAAGAGCCTGATGAGCCAGCCGAAGAGTTTGAGGTAGATCGTGGTGGACAGCGCCAACCAGGTTGCGACGGGCTCGGGCCGCGCAATGGCGAGGTTCTTCGGAACCAATTCGCCGAATACCATCTGCACGACCGTGGAGAACAACACGGCGAGCACAGTGCCGACGGCGACACCGACGGCGGTCGGGATACCGACACCCCCCAGCAGTTCGCCGAGGCCGCTGCCGATCAGGGGCTCGGCGACGTAGCCGACCAACAGACCGGTGACGGTGATGCCGAGCTGAGCGCCCGACAGCATGAACGAGGTGCGGCGTGTGACAGAGAGGGCGCGTGCGGCGGATGGGTCACCGCCTTGGGCGCGGGCTTTCAAACGTGACCGGTCGACCGCCATGAAGGCGAACTCCTGCGCCACGAAATAGCCGGTGACGGCGGTGATGAGAAGCACCACCAGGATTCCGAATGCGATACCGAGCGCGGTCAACACGGGATGGTCCGATACGCGGGGACAGGGTCGTCACCAGGGGGCAGGGCGGGTCTTCGAGGTTTGCGCTTGGCGCGTCTCATGGCTCTCTCTGTGGGTGTGCTCGTGAACAATTCCTTCACAGGATACGACGAATCCGCACGCGACAAAGTTCCACGACGGCTCGCCGCGCGGGCGGCAGCCTGCAACCGAAGGACTCGTGGAGATCCGCCTGCTCGGTGCCGCCGAACGAAATCGACCATGGCAAAGCGCATTCGAGCTCGCCGTCTCCTTTCACCGTCGCGACCCGGCAGTGGAACCCTGCGTCACACCATAATGCGACGGCGTCACACCGAATCTCGACTGGAATGCCTGCCGGAGAGTTTCGGCGCTCCCGAAGCCGCAGCGCGCCGCGACCGCTTCGACGGGCAGCACGGTGCTCGTCAGTAATTGGGGCGCGGCCTCGGTCCGTGCCCGGCGGACGAACCGACCGGGTGTGACGCCTACCTGGGCGGAGAACAATCGGGTGAGATGGCGCTCACTGACACCGGCCCGGACGGCCAGAACAGCGGTCGAGAGGTCCGCATCCGGATGGCCGGTGATGTACTCGACGGTGCGCCGCACGAGTGAATGCGTGGGTGGGGGCGCGGCGGTGAACATGCTCATCTGTGCCTGGTTGCCCGGCCGCTGCAGATACGTGACCGGATGCCGCGACACGGCACGGGCGAGATCGGCACCGACATCGGTCTCGATGAAGGCCAGCGTCAAGTCGAGGGCGGCGGTGACCCCGGCGGACGTGAAGACATTGCCGTCGGCGACATAGATCGGGTCGCCGTCGAACTCGACCGCGGGATAACGGGCGGCCAAGGCGGCCGACTGCTCCCAGTGCGTTGCGGCACGACGGCCGTTCAGCAGTCCGGTGGCGGCGAGTATTCCGGCACCGGTGCACACCGACGCGATGCGCCGGCTTTCCCGCGCGAGTCGTCGCACGTGCGCGACGAGACCGGGGTCGTTCATCGCATCGACATACCCGGGGCCGCCCGAGACGAGCAGAGTGTCGAGTGGCCCGGTGAGCCGTTCGAGCGTGGCCTTCGAATCGAGGGACAGTCCGCACGCGGTGTGGATCGGCGCACCGCCCGGTGAGGCGAGCGAGACCCTGTAGACCGCCGACCCGTGTAGCCAGTTGGCCATCTCCAGTGTTGTGGTCACGCAGGCGATGTCGAGCAACTCGGCGGCCGGGTAGCCGACGACCACCACGCGGCGCAGATCCGTCATTGCTTCACGGTAGGAGGAGCGTCACCGGACTGTCCGCAAGTCCGGCAGACAGGTATCCCAAGTTTTCGGACACGGTCGGTTGCGGCACTTCGTTCGCAACCGTGAACGGTCGATTCTCGATCCATGACGATGCAATCGAAATTGCGGGCCGCGGTCGTGACGTCGGCGTCGGGCGGTGCCGACCGACGCCGTCTTGCCCGCCACTACATCGAGATGGTTCTGGCGATGCTTGCCGGCGTGGCCGTGTTCGGAATGCTGCGGGACTTCTTCGGGTGGACGGTCGGCTTCGACGTGCACCCCGGGACGTGGTTCCTGCCGTGTTGATTCGTCACCGTCGCGAATTCGCTCATCGGTGACATCGCACCTCGAGGTTTGGACCTGGCGTGGTGAGGTACCCGAGGCGCGGAACAGGACAATTGCACCGACCAGAAGGGCATGCGAGCAAATGGCGACACACAACCCACGCCCGACCCGGAACTCGATGACTGCCACACCCGTGCAAACTGCTGCCTTGGTAGTGGGTGCGGTCTTCCTGCTCGTCGGCATCCTCGGCTTCATCCCGGGCATTACCACCGACTACGACCAACTCTCCGGCGCCGGTCACGAATCCGGCGCGATGCTGCTCGGCATCTTCCAGGTGTCCATCCTGCACAACATCGTGCACCTGCTGTTCGGTGTTGCCGGCATCGGCGCAGCACGCACAGCAGCGGCCGCCCGCATGTACCTGATCGTCGGCGGCATCATCTATCTGGCGCTGTGGATCTACGGGCTGCTCATCGACAAGGACAGCTCGGCCAACTTCGTTCCGCTCAACTCGGCGGACGACTGGCTCCACTTCGTGCTCGGTCTCGGCATGGTCGCGCTCGGCGTCCTGCTGACTCGTCGCACACGAACCGTGACCGGTACCGCGCGAACCTGAACCCGGCTGATCCACCAGTCCCTCGACCCATTGGAGAACGTGCCACCCCGGTCCGCAGGACCGGGGTGGCACGTTCGTTCCGATCTCAGGGCCGGTGGGGGGATCGATCGCGTCGTTCATCTTGCCCATCACCGCTCGCCCAACGTCCTTGATCGGATGCTGCGCCGTCCGACAGATGCCACAGACTCGTCGCATGCTCGGCATGTTCTTCGTAGAACAGGGCGTTCGGAGCGACCGGGCGCGCTCGATATCAGACGATCGGGGCGCCGGACTCCGTGGTGAGCAATCCGGCCTCGGCGACTGTTTCCAGAGCCAGCGTCCGGTACCCCTGACTTTCGAAAAGGACTGTGATGCGGTCCGATTCGGAGGTCATCACCACGCCCGGTCCCCATTCCCGGTGCACCACACGCGTGTCGGCCACGATCGTCCGGCCCGAGGACGTCGGCTCCTGCTCGTCGGCCACGCCGTCCCGGCAGTTGTCGCAGGATCCGCAGGGATCTGCCAATTCTTCGCCGAAATAGCCGAGGAGGAACTGCCGGCGGCATCCGCGGGTTTCGGCATAGCCGCGCATCATGTCGACGCGTGAACGATCCATCCGCTCACCTGCCGCCGCGACTTCCTTCGCGCGCGCCAACGCATCTCGTGGTGACAATGCGGTAGCCGAGAAGCCTTTTCGTCCCGACGTGATCGCTCCCGCGCGCTCGAGAAGGTTGACGGCATTCGTGAGTTTGCGACCTCGCACCCCCAGTTCGGACCGAAGCTGTTTCAGACGCTTCGGTCCGTCATTGCGCAGGGCCGCGAACACGTGCGACACCAACTCTTCGTCGGGTGTATACGTGGTGAAGAATGTGGCGAGAGACAAATCTTCCGAACGATAGAAGAGCAGTGCCAGAGCGCGGTCGCCGTCGCGGCCTGCCCGGCCGATCTGCTGATAATAGGAATCGATCGAGTCCGGCACAGCGGCGTGGACGACGAACCGCACATCGGGTTTGTCGATTCCCATACCGAAAGCGGACGTGGCCACCACCACGTCGCACTCACCGTCGAGGAACCGTTCGTGCACCACGCTGCGCTCGCCGGCCGAGAGACCCGCGTGGTAGGCGCAGGCGCGCAGACCCATGTCCGACAACTCGGCCGCGTAGCGTTCGGTGTCTTTTCGCGTCGACGCGTACACCAGGCCGGGTCCCTGCAGTGATAGGACCTTGTCGACCACCGCGCGGCGCTTCTCGGCGTCGTCTGTGTGCCGTTCGACGGCGATGTCCAGATTCGGCCGGTCGAACCCGCCGGCCACGATCACGGGATCGCGCAACCGCAGGCTGCTGACGATCTCCTCTCGCACCGGCGGTGATGCTGTCGCGGTCAGTGCGACGACGGGCGGCCGCCCGAGCCGTTCGAGTGCGTCGGCCAGTCTCAGGTATTCGGGCCGGAAATCGTGCCCCCACGCCGATACACAATGCGCTTCGTCGACCACCACGAGGGACACCTGTGCTGCCGCCAACCGTTCGAGGACGTCGTCCTTGGCGAGTTGCTCCGGAGCGAGGAAGACGTAATCGGCGTTGTGATCGAGTACGGCCTGCCAGTTCGTTTCGTTCTCGGGGGCGCTCTGGCGGGAATTGATCGCGACCGCACCAGGGGCATCGGTCGTGTCGAGTCCGGCGATCTGGTCGTTCTGCAGCGCGATCAACGGGGATACGACGACAGTCGCGCCGGGCAGCAGGACCGACGGCACTTGATAGATTGCGGACTTCCCCGATCCGGTCGCCATTACCGCGAGGACGTCGCGCCGATGCAGTAGCGGCACCATCGCGTCGAGCTGCTCACGACGCAGCGAGTCCCATCCGAACACGCGCAGGGCGGTGTCCTGGAGTTCACGACGAGGATCTCTGGTTCGGGAAGTGCTTGCAGACAACGTAACTCCTGTAGTCGGGTGCCGAATCGCACGCGGAACCACTGGCTGCGTCGTCTCTGCACAGCTCCGGACTCAGCGGCTACCCCGCGCCGTCCACCTCGAAACGAACCGACGTTCCCGGTCTCCGGGAGTTGGTGCGGGCATCGCTTGGGTACCCGCAGGGCACAACGTTTCGAGGAGTAAGTGTTTCGAGGAGTAAGTCATGACTGAAGCTCGTCCAGTCGCCTTGGTGACGGGGGCGTCGCGAGGTATAGGCCTGGAACTGGCGAAATTGTTCGCCGCAGACGGATACGACCTCGTCATCGCCGCTGATTCCGACGCCATCGAGTCGGCCACGGCGGAACTGAGGCGGTGCGGGGGCGCTGTGGTGCCTGTGCGCGCCGACCTGCGTACCGCGGCCGGCGTCGATTCGGTGTACAGCGCCGTAACCGCGGACGGCAGGACCCTGGCCGCCGCGGCGCTCAACGCCGGGGTCGGCAGCGGCGGTGCGTTCGTCGAAACCGACCTCGAGGACACATTGTCGATCGTGGACCTCAACGTCCGGTCCACGGTGCATCTGGCGAAGCTCGTGCTGACCGACATGGTTCGCGCCGACGCGGGCCGACTGCTGCTCACCTCGTCGGTCGTGTCGAAGATGCCGGGTCCGTACCAGGCGGTCTACAACGCGTCGAAGGCGTTCGTGCAGTCGTTCGCCGAAGGACTACAGGGTGAACTCACCGGCAGCCGGGTCACCGTCACGTCTCTGCTGCCCGGCGCGACCGACACCCGTTTCTTCGAGCGCGCACACATGCTGGACACGGTCCTGGGACAGGGGCCGAAGGACGATCCGGCCGCTGTGGCCAAGGACGGCTACGAGGCGCTCATGCGAGGGGATCGCAAGGTCGTGGCGAGTTCCCTTCTCGCCAAAGCGATGGCGGCAGCCAATGCGGTGACACCCGATGTCGTCAAGGCGGCCGCGCATCGTGTCGTCGCGAGGCCCGGCTCCGGTAGGTGACCGCGTCTCAGGCGCTGCGGTGCCGGGAGTCGTTTCCGACATCGAAGCGCTGGTGATACCACCGTTCTGCTTCGGTGAGCACATCGCTGCTCAAACGTGCCCGCGGACGAACGTCGGCGAGTAGCGGCTCGTGGTCCGGTCCCCGTCCGACCATCGTGCCGGTGAGCAGCCACGCGAACCGGCCGTCCTCGTCGGCAAGGTCGGAATACTTGCAGATTCGCCGCGCTACCCAGTCCTTGACCGGGCGCCGCCACCACGGTTCGGGCGAAATCGTGGTGGCCGACAGGCCTGGCAACGTGATGTTCGCTTCGTAATCGCGGCTCGGACCGTCGACGGCATCGGCAGCGGGCCCCTTCGAGTACCTCAGGTACAGGAGCGGGTCTGCCGCGGCGAGATCGGCAAGCTGGTCGAGGGTCGTGATGACCGGCATATCGTCGGGGTCGGGTTGGAACCCGCGTAGCGAGATACTCACCGATACTCCTCTCGGATCGTTCTGCCCACCACCGGCACCGCAAGCAGTAGCAGCAGGATTTCCTGCATGATCGGATCGAAACGTGAGACCTTCAAGGGTGGGAAGGAGAGTGGGTCATGCTCCTCGAGTCGCCGGCCGAATGGTGGCAGCTGCTTGTCCTGCTCGGTGTCGCGTTGGTGCTCTCCACAGCGATCGGTGTGGAACGTCAGCTCAAGCAGAAGTCGGCGGGCATTCGCACTCACACGCTGGTAGGGCTCGGCGCAGCGTTGTTCGTGGTGATCAGCAAGTACGGGTTCACTGATGTCGCGGCGGAGGGGCTTGTCACGCTCGACCCGTCCCGCGTCGCCTCGCAGATCGTGTCCGGCATCGGGTTCATCGGTGCCGGCCTCGTGTTCGTCCGCTACAACAAGGTCCGGGGGCTCACCACCGCTGCGTCGATCTGGCTCACGGCTGCGGTCGGCACAGCTACCGGTGCGGGGCTCGTGGTTCCGGCGGTATTCGTCACCGCTTGTCACATCCTTGTCTCCTATCTGTATCCGATGATCGTCCGGAAGACCCGTATGGGACGTTCGCAGCAGAGCACTCTGCGCGTCCGATACATCGACGGCACCGGAGCGCTGCGCAGCATCCTGCAGACCTGTAGCGAGCACGGTGTCGCTGTCCACGGTTTCGCCACGCTGGGTGCGCGGCCCGAACACGGCGGACTTCTCGGGCGCCTGGCCGAAGGGCTCGATCCCGCCACATTGCCGAAAACCCAGGTCGAAGTCGAGCTCGATATCGAAGGGGGCAGATCTCTTCCGGAGTTGGTCGCCCGACTTTCCGAGGTGACCGATGTGATCAGCGTGCACCTCGAGGATCCGGCCGAATCGTGACGCGTCCGTGTCCCGGATCAGGACGGCGTCACCAGGAGGGCCGTCTGCTGACATAATCCGGACCATGAGTATCCCCGCCGGCTCGGACCGGTTCTGACGCCGATCTGCTGTTCGTGCGGCAGGGATCCTGCGACAGAAGTGAGGTGTACTACCGATGGCCATTGCAACTGCCGAGCATGTCTCGCGGGATGCGCTGCTCGAGTTCGTCCGGCCGCGGCATCATGGGGTGCTGATCACCTGCAAGCGCTCCGGCGAGATGCAGGTATCACCGGTCACCATGGGAGTCGACCCGCAAGACCGGATCGTCATTTCGACATATCCCCAGCGAGCCAAGACCGCGAATCTTCGCCGCAACCCGAAGGCGACGCTGTGCGTGCTTTCCGACGAGTTCAACGGACCCTACGTCCAGGTCGACGGCACGGCCGAGGTTCTGGACATGCCTGCTGCCACAGAGCCCCTCGTCGAATACTTCCGGTGCATCTCGGGCGAACACCCCGACTGGGACGAGTATCGGGAGGCGATGCGCACGCAGAACAAATCTCTGATCCGCCTCACCATCGACACGTGGGGACCCGTCGCGACCGGAGGATTCCCACCCGGCAGCCGTCGATAACCACAGTGAAGTGGACGCTCAGCCCGCCGAATCGCTCGAACGGGCGGAGTAAGCGTCCTGATGGAGTGCCGGCGCATGGACGCGGACGGTCCTATGCATCGGACCACTCCGGACTGCGTGAAGTGCGGCGTCGAGCGTGCAGTAGCACTGGATCAGGCGGTCGACTCCCGAGATGTGCAGCGCTCGCTCGGTGTGCGGGCCTGTAACAGCCACTGCGCAAGCCCCGTCGTGACGCAACCGGAATGCGGCGGTCTCGAACAGTTGGAGGCCGGAGCAGCCGAGGAAGCCGACTTCGCGTAGGTCCAGGACCAGGTCCCGCTTTCGGGAGACGACCTCGGTAAGACGTTCGGTGAGCTCCGGCGTGGTCGTGATATCGATGTCGCCGCTGACGTGGAGAACAGCGGCGGGCCCTGTTCGCTCCTCGACGGTGATCGACAGCGCCGCCGGAGCGCACGCGTGAAGGTCGACCAGAGCGGCGAGGGCTGGATCGGGTGCTCCGAAAGCGGATGGGCGAGAGTCCATCGGAATTCCCCTTTCTCGGCAACCCGAGAAGTGGCGTTCACGCGAGACGGCGGCGCGCTGGCCCTACCGTACGCCCGACTCGCACCGCAGGTGGCGCATTAGGGGACCGAAGACGATCGACGATTCGTCGCGGACGTGGCGCCCGTCTCGGATGGTTCAACGGTGTCGTCCCAGTCGCGCTGGAGGGTTCGCGAGTGCAGGTACGGCAAGGCCCGACAGTGACGGGACTTCGGGATGTACTGCCGCGGCGCCCTCCGAATGCGGACGGGACTTGCAGCGATCTCGTGAGCGCTGCGCAGATTACGTCTGTGAAATTCAACTTCAAGTAAAGCAACCCCTTGTGTTCTTGAATTAGTACGTTCCATTATGGCTGGGAGCGTTAGTAAGGTTTTACATATATTTCATGGCCGAGATCTTTTTTTGGTGGAATTGTCGCAAATGGGTGTTCACTGCAGATGGGGTTTTTGACCTGCGGGTATGGACAAAATTTCGGGGATTTGTTCGGTTGGCGACGGCCTTTGGGATTCAAAATGTGGCCTTTCCCACAGTGGCAAGTGCTGCATTATTTCGCGACTCCGGTCACAATTGTTCCGTCAGCAGTTTCCCGCTGCTGTGACCGTTATCCACCACCCCGATGGGAGCTTTACCGTGCTTGCAGAAATCGCCGAGTTCTTTGCCAACGTCGCCGACCTGTTCGACGTCCTCGACTTCTTCACCGGTTCCGCTGAGGGCCTGAGCAGCGACAACTGAGTGGGCGTCAGCAGCGGCAGCCGCTGACAAGCTCGACGACACGGACCCGCGGGCATATCGCCCGCGGGTCCGTGTTGTCTCCTAGGGTGTGCGGAAGACGGCGGACGTCTGCGCCGCCGCGCGGAAGAGGGAGACGATCATGAGATCATCGGTCCGCAATTTCGTCGGTGTGTGCGCCGCCGCGGCCTTCACCGTGACCGCAATGCTCGGTGGTGCGGGGGTCGCCGCCGCCGACGAATGGCCCCCGATCCCCGAGTATCCCTCGCCGATGGTGCCGTTCGAGACCGATAACTTCCTCACCCCGGAGCAGCCCGCGTTCTGGAATCCCCTCGTCGCCGAAGACCGGCTCACGTCTCCCTTCGGGACGGCCACCCGGATCGTGTGCACCGCGTTCCACGGCGTCATGGTGGATTGCTGGCAGGCCGACGAGCGCGGCGAACCGCACAAACTCGTCAGGTTGCCCTTCAACTTCCCCAGTGTCACCGGTTCGAGCATGCCGGGCGGGGGACCGGCGCACTTCGTGTATCCCGGTTACATCCCCGGAATATGACTCGGGCCACCGCCTCGGACGCAGCTTACGAACCTTGTTCGGACGCGGACCGTACCGCGGGTCGATCCGGATGGTCGTACTTGACGACGATGTCGGCGTCGGCCGAGGCATCGTGTTCGAGCAGTGGCGCGATCGTCCATCTGTGCACGTCGGATGTTCGTCGTTCCAGCGCTGCCCGCGACATCCTGAGCTGAACGGTCAGATCGAACGAGAGACCGCGACCGAGCAGCATCGGCCCGGCAACCACCAGAACCTGACCCGCGGGAGCCTCGATCCGCTGTGCGCGGGCCGACCGGTCGCAGTCCTCGTCCCACAGGCGCGGTAACCAACGGTGCCGGTCGTGTAGCGCGCGAACGACTTCGCGGTCCAGTGCGCCGTAATCGAACCAATCCCAGCGATAGCTTGCCGGATCGGTGTGCCCGTGCTCGAGCCGGAGAGACGCCGGACGCACGAAGTCGTGCAGCGACACCACATCCGCTGCCCGGCCGGCCACCCGCAGTCGTGCAGCGACGTCGTCGGCGAGAGCGGTCGGTGCAGCGGCGTCCGCGGCGGAGATGGCAACACACACCCGTGGTTCCAGTGCCGCAGCGCGCTCGGCGATTGCCTCGGCGAGCTCTACAGGGCTGATGGGAGTGAACCTCGCCATTTCAGGACCGGGGTTCGGTGAGAAGGCGCGATCTCCGGGCAAGAGTGACGCCGATCCCTTCGGCTGCAGCCCGTACCGAGGCGGCATGCGCTTCGGGGCGGAAACGGTGCGACGGTCCGGTCACGCTGATCGCGGCCACGACCCGGTCTCCGTCGCGGATCGGAGCGGCCACGCAGACGATGCCGGCAGCGGACTCCTCGTATTCGAAAGCCACGCCCTCTGCTGCGATGCGATCGAGCTGGGCGAGTATGGGGCCGGGCAGGATCATGGTGTGCGGGGTGTAGCGAGGTAGCGGAGCGGACAAGATCTTCTCGCGCAGACTGCTGTCGGCATTGGCCAGCAGTACCTTGCCGATGGCAGTGCAGTGCAGTGGCATTCTTCCGCCGATCCGGGACGGAGCGCTGGCCTGTCGGTGACCGCCGATCTTCGTCAGGTACACCACGTCCGTGCCGTCGAGGATCCCCAGATGCACCGTCTCGTGGATGCGCACATTGAGTTCTTCGAGAAACGGGATGGATACCTCGAGCAAGCTCCGTTCGACAGAGGCGCGCATGCCCAGCTCGAAAAGGTGCCCGCCGAGGCGGTACCCGGCTCCTGTTCGATCCAGCAGCCGCACCTCGACCATGTCGGTCAGCACTCGGTGCAGAGTCCCTTTCGGAATTTGTGTGCGCCGTGTCAGCTCGGCGAGGCTCAGTACGGAGTCGTCGATCGAGTACGCATGCAGAACCGTCATCACCTTGCCGAGCACTGTCGTCCGGTCGAAGTCCCGGTCGGGCACCGATGCCACCTCCATCGCCGCCGTCGCATCCAGGCCAGACGATACCTCGAAGAGTTCCGGTCAGCGGAACGCGCTGCTCCGTGGCGGGTCTCCGCGCCGCGCGTCGTTTGGTGTAGAGTGACGATGCTTCACGAGATGCCGTCGCCAAGCTCCGACTTGACGGCACGCCAACCCCACGCTCGCGGGTGGCTCGGATGACGAAGCGGCCCGCGGCCGACCCGGCCCGGGCACGAGCGCCCCGCCCCGGGGCCTTCCGGGAGGAACTGGCATGACAGATCATTTCGACTCGACCGAACACCTCGGCGCGCAGCATTGCGGATCGTACGGTGACGGGCACCACGTGCACTTCATCCGCGCGCGGAAGGCGTTCGAAGATTCCGATCTCGGTGTCGGCGCGCTGGTGCGGGTACTCGACGGCAGTACCGTCGAATTATCTTGGGATGGAATACGACTCGATTTCCGTCACCACGACACCAACGAGATCGTACGGGCGATCGACGCCGGTGGAGATATCGGTACGTGGGTTCCCCGGTGGCGAGTACTGATCCTTCCGGGCGAGGAGCCGCGTGTCCCCGCGACCTTCACGCTCGCGGCGCCGGACACTCGGACAGAATGCGTCCCTGGACGGGTCCCGGCCCTGAAATTTGTGCCGGGATTCTGACCCACGGGCGTCCACCGGCCTGTTCGCCCGGGAACAAGGGGGACGGCCGGATAGCATCCGGGAATGACCGAAGTGCTCGAGCCGTGGAAGGACTTCAACGTTGCGATGGTCGGCGCGACGGCGGCGCTGGCGGGTCTGGTCATCGTGGCGGCCAGTGTGAATATTTCGCGGATCGTCACTGCGCGAACGATCACTGCGCGCCTGGCGGCTGCGATCGCGACGCTTGTGCTCGCCCTCGTCGCCTCGGGCGTGGGGTTGGTACCCGGTATCAGCGCACCCTGGTACGGCACACTCGTCGCGGTGGTCGCGGTGGTCGCGGGAGTATTCCAGGCGCACGCCACAATTCGGATTGCCCGCGAGCATGCGTCCGCCTTCCGGCTCAAGTTCTTCAAGGCGGCGCTGGGATTCGTGCCGATTGCCGCCTACTTCGCGGCCGGAGTGGTGACGGTTGCGGCGCCGCGAGCGGGTCTCGCGCTCGCGGCGGGAGGGTGCCTCGCGGCGATCGCCTCGGCGATCGTCATATCGTGGGTGGCGCTCGTGGAAGTGTTGCGCTGATACGGGTTCGGTGCGCACTCGCGCTCGTCGAGCCCGCTTCGGCGACATCGGCCGAAAGGGGTGGTGCCGTGGGTGTAGGTGCCGGAAGGTTCGCCGCGACCGCGGTGTTGATGTTGCTGTCGGCCTGTGCGCAGCCCCACCGCAGCAAGGATGCAGAGGATCTCGAGTCGGCGGTGGCCGCCATGTCCGGCGTCGAGGACGTCGACGTGCTCTACACCAACGACTTCTCACTCGGCTCCGACCTCGATGTCGATATCGCGGTGGAAGAAGCCCGAATCGCGGAGATCGTCGCCGTGGCAGCGGTCCTCGAGCGTCGCGGCACCCTCGATCCCGAATCTCTCGGTGACGAGACCCGCGCGCTGCGCGCCGTATTGCGAGAGATCCCGGGGACAGAAGTAGCGTGGTCGTACCGCGAGGGTGAAGGGCATTCGTTGGGATTCGGCCGAGCCCCGGCCGGGGCTGCGCTTATGGCGGTGCGCTCGCATATCGACGCCCACGATCTCACGGTCACGGTAGGGGAGTTCGACGCCGCGCCGCGGTGGACGGTGACGATGCCGCTGGGCATATCCGCGGAGAAGGAGATTCACGAGACGGTGGAGCAGTTGCCGCTGCCGGCGCGGGCTTTGGTCGTCGAGGACGGCCACGTATCGATGGCGACGGTTGTGGTCGAGAACGAAGGAGAAGCAGAAACGGATCTCGCCGCGGTAATTGCGGCGTTCACCCCGACCGAGGAACACCCGCTGATGTTGGAATGGCAAGGGACGCAGAATGGCCGGGACGACGAGCGGAGATTCGCCGGTCGTGTCCACATCGCCGGCTGTGCATACCCGGCGATATTGGGCGAGTCGGAGCCCGAGCGCTTCTACGCGGCCGAAGCTATGGAACTCCGCGATCGCCTACGCGCACGGTACGACACGTGCGACTAGAACGTACTGGACCTTCCTCGCATCACACGGAGGGCCGCATCAAGGATGCCGTGGATCTGCGGGGTGGGCCGCTATCTCCGCGCTGGGGTGCGGACCCATAGTGGGATCCGGGCTCCATCCGAGAATCGGCGGAACGAACACACACTGGAGCGGTCGCGGATCGTCCGGGTCGAGGGCGTCGAGTACGAACCATGCGGCATTCGGGTCGTTGACAATGCCGGCATGTTCCACGAAATCGTCGGCGCAGTGGTCCTGCAGCACGATGTTCGTCGCGTTGGGTGCCTCCCGGTAGCCGCTGGTGTAGGGCAGGACGATCTCCTCGTAGCGCGTCATGATGTTGGTGTAGGTGACCTCGTCGGCGTACACGCCGGCTCGCTGAATCGTCTCGATCCAGTCCGAACCGGCGAGCACCTGCGGGCACGCTCCGCATCCGAGGGCATGGACCAGGTGTTCCATGTCTTTTCGGGCTCCGATGTGTTCGAAAAGCTCGAACGACGCTGCAAGCAGGAACGCATGACTCCCCTCGTACACCGGCCCCAGGGAGACATAGTCGTCGACTGTCTCGTTTCCCCCGAGGAAATTGACGTACCACAACGGCATCAGTGTGCCCTGGGAGTGGCCGACCAGATCGACCTTCTCCGCGCCTGTCGCTGCGCGAACCTGGTCCACGAAGAGTGCGAGTTGCTGGGCGCTCTGCTCCATCGGCAACATGCCGCCCACTGCGTTCAGCGGCCACGACAGGTTCGGATGGTTACCGTAAGTGAGGGCAAAAACGCAGTACCCTTCATTGGCGAGCAGCGGCGCCAGGTATGACCAGTTGTCCTGTCGGTTCAGCACCGTTCCGTGCACGAGGACCACCGGATCGGGATGTTCGGCGGACGGTGCGCAGTTCCAGTCGTTCGTGCCGGCCGCGTGACCGTTCGGCGAGCCCAATTCGTTTGCAAGACCGTCGAGGAACGTTCGACCGACCGGAAGTGGTGGAAGCGGTTCGTCGGCGTCTGCGGTCGTCGGAACCAGCAGTGCGAACGTCGCGGTGAACACGACGGTGGCGAGCGCGCGTAAACGCATGTTCCATCCCCCAAACGGTGCGTCGCATGGGGAGAAGTTAACAGAGATTCTGCGAGTCGGGAAGAGCCGGTGTGGTAGGGGTCGGGGGGCCGGCTCGGGTGCCGGAGAGCAGCAGCTCGACGATGCTGTCGATCTCTTGGGTGCTCAGGGAGCGTCCGAGTGTGAGGGGAGAGAGGAACATCGGCGACATCAGTGCATTGATCACCGTGGTCGGGTCGTGCTCCGAACGGACCTCTCCACGTCGAGTGGCCTGCCGGACGAGTTCGTGCCACGAGTTCCGCGCGGGTTCCCACTGCGAGACGACCAACGCATTGAAGGCCGGGTGCTGTCGAGTGGCCATGATCGAGGCGATCGCGACTTCCACCGGGTCCGAGGCGAACTCGGCGAGGTCGTATGCGAGTGCGCGCAAATCGTGTTCCCACGAGCCGGTATCGGTTGCGGTGGGCACCCTGCGCACGTGTGCCGAAAGGGCCTCTGCGAGAAGGTCGTCCTGAGTCGGCCACCAGCGGTAGACCGTGCGCCGGCCTACTCCGGCCCGGGCGGCGACGTCGACCATGGTGAAGTCGAGTTTGCCCTCCGCAAGCAGGGCCAGCGTCGCTTCGCCCACCGCGCGGCGCACTTGCTCGCTGCGTCCTCCGGCGCGGGTGCGTGTTCGTTCGGTAGATGCGCCCATGCGCTCAGGCCTCCCGCGCCGACGGTGTCTCGTGTCCCGGTCGAATACTACAGGGCGTCGTGGTCGCTCGACCGGAGCGGAATGCATCCTGTTACCCAAACGTAACGACACATCGTGTGTCGTTAAGCGGCCGGATGTGTCACTCTCTTCACGAGTCGTTCAAGGGACAACATGACCATCGGCTCGTCCGGATACCGAGGAGAAGCAACACGTGAACATCAGCCACCATGAGGTAGTTGTCGTCGGAGCAGGGCCGATCGGGTCGGCGACGGCGCGGCACCTCGCCGAGCAAGGCGTGGACGTGGCCGTCGTCGGACCCGACGAACCCGCCACGTTCGAAGACCACCAGGGGACGTGGGCCGGCTACTACGACGAGGGACGGCTGGCCCACGTGCTCGAAGTGCCGCTCATGACCTCCATCCTCACGATGCGCTCGATCCGGCGTTTCGAGGCGCTGCGAGAAAAGACCGGGGTCGAATTCACGACCCCGACCCATTCGGTCACGGTGCTACCGGCCGATATGGGCGAAGGCTCGGCATCCCTGTGGTTCGACCGTGATTTGCTGGCCGCGAATGCGCGTGATCTCGGCGTCGAGGTGCACGAACTCGACGAGGAAGGTCTCCGCGCGAACTACCCGGACCTCTCGTTCGAACCCGGACACGTGGCACTCGTGCAGCGGGACGCGTTCATCCTCAATCCGCGCGCTCTCGTTCGAGCCGAACTGACTGCCGCCGTGGCCGCCGGGGCAACACTTGTCCGTGACGAGATCGTGCGCACGGAAGCGATTGCAGGCGGCGTTCGCCTGACCGGTCGATCGGGCGAGGTTCGGACCGCAGCGCAGGTCGTCCTCGCCACCGGCGCAGCCAGCAATGCCACCGGCCTGCTCTCCCGACCGCTCGCGATGTCGGCGTTCGGTGCAACTGTCGTACTCGCCGAGGTCGAGGACCCCGAATCGCTCGACATGCCGACCATGATGCTGCTCAAACACCGCGACGGGAAAAGCCTCTTCGGTGGAATCGTCATGGCCCCTCGCCCATACCCGGACGGTCGGTGGTACCTGAAGCTCGCCGGTGCCAGTCTGCTCGACCACCCGCTCGAAACCTCCGAAGAAATCTCGGCGTGGGTGCGTACCGGAGGAGATCCGTCCGACATCGACATGGCGGTGGCGGTCCTCGACGACCTGCTTCCCGGACGCCGCATCGGTCCCATGCACGCGCGTCCGTGTCTGGTCTCGGCGACACCCACCGATCGCCCCTACATCGACCGGGTCGACGAGCACACGGTGATCGCGGTGGAGGCCGAACGCGGAGCGATGTCCGCCGACGAGATCGGCCGTCTCACCGCGATGCTGTCCCAGGGACCGTGGAGGGACACCGTCCCACACGAGGTGTTCAAGGCGCAGTGGGTCGAACCCGCGTGCGATACGGAGCACTCGACCGATTCCCTGGTTGCGCTCCGGTGAACGCCCCCGAGCGGGTGGTCCCCACAGGCATGGAGACCTATTACGAACAGTGGCATATAGCGCCGGCCGTCGTCGTCGGCGAATTGATCCTGTGTTCGGGTGTGCTGGGCACCGATTCGACCGGGAGGATCCCCGACAGGCTCGACGACCAGTTCGGCGCAGCGTTCGAGAATCTTCGTCACGTCCTGCGCGCGGCGGGCGCCGATTTGTCGGACGTCGTCGACATGATCACCTTCCACTTCGACCTCGAGTCCGATCTCGAGACCTTCACTGCGGTCCGCGATCGCTATCTCGGCGAGCCGTGGCCGGCATGGACCGCGATCGGAGTCGCGCAGATCGGTGGCGGCGTCCAGGGCGCACGCCTGGAAATGAAAGCAACTGCGCGACTCGCGCGGCCCTGAGTCCCACTCGAATTCGAATCGACAGCTGGTTCCGGGCGAGGGCGGCGCCGCGCCGACGGTCGCCGCCCCGAGCGTCCGACGAACGCTCCCTTCGGGCTCCACCATGCACGGTGGCCGACCGGCCAGCTCCATAGATCGCCCACAACATCGCGAAAGGTGGCTGTAGCCCATGGAATTCAACTCTGCCGACGTCGGGCCCGAAGGTGCCCGCGTCAATCCTACCGAACGTGCCGAACGTTGGACCCCACGCCTGTGGATGTCCTTCATTGCGATGGTCGTACTCCTGGAACTACTGGCAAGCAGTTACGTGATGCTCTCCGTTGCACTTCCGAGCATCGGGAAGGAATTCGCCACGAATCAGGGGGTATGGCTCTTCACCACGTTCCTTCTTGTGGCGACGGCGTCATCCCCGCTCATCGGAAAGTTGGCCGACACACACGGCAAGCGCAAGGTGATGCTGTGGTGCGTCGGCCTGTCGGCAGCCGGTTCGACCGTCGCGGCTCTCGCGCCCAACTTCGGAATGTTGTTGGCGGGCTGGTCGATGGCGGGTCTGCTCAGTCCTTGCCTCTTCCTTGTGTACTCGCTCATTCGTGATGTCTATCCGCCCGAGACGGTGCCGATGGCCGTCAGTATCTCGACGACCGGCATGGGTCTGGTAATTATCCCCGCTCCGGTCGTAGCGGGACTTCTCATGACGGTTGGAGGATGGCGCAGCATCTTCTGGTTCTGCGCAGTGGCTCTCGCGGCAATCACTGTGATCATCCGGTTCACCACGGACGAATCGCCGGTACGCCTCCAGTCGCGGATGGACCCCGTCGGCGCAGTCCTGCTGACTGCGGGCCTCGGCGCGTTGTTGCTCGCGGTGAGCGTGGGTTCGGATTGGGGCTGGACCTCCACCTCGATCCTGGCGTTCCTGACAGGCGGGGCGGTGCTCCTGGGGGCCTGGTACATCTCCGCTCGAAAGGTCGAGGATCCGGTGATCGACCTGGCGGTGCTCCGGGAACCGACCGTGCTCGCGACCACGGTCAGTTCCGGACTCGCATGGGCTCTCGTCGCCGCATTCAGCGTGCTTGTGCCCGTGATGGCGATGCGGTCGGACGAGTTCGGCCTCGGCTACGGACTCGGTGTGGGATTCCTCGGCTACGCGATGATCCAGGTGCCGATCGGCCTCGCCACCCTCGGCGGTGGGGTGCTCGTCGGGCGACTCGTCGTCCGGCACGTCGCCGCCCGCACACTCATGATTGCCGGCGGCGCGCTGGCCGGTGGAGGCTGCCTCCTCATGGCCGCTTACCACGGCTCGCTGCCTGCCGTCGCCTTCTTCGGCACGCTGGTCGGACTCGGCGCCGGTATGGGGTATGCCGCCACCCCGAATCTGCTCATAGCGGCTGTGCCACCACAGATTCAGGCAACCGCGGGCGCTATTGCTTCGACCTCGGGGAACCTGTTCCCTGCCGTCCTTCCGGTGCTGATCTTCAGCGTGCTCAACGGTTGGTTCATGGGTCCGCAGATCGACGGCGAAACGCTGTACACCGACATGGGTATCGTCGTCGCGTTCGCGATCTGCGGGATGGTCGGAGTCGCGAGCGCACTTGTCGCCCTGGCACTACCACGGCGGAAGGCCGGCACCGACCCGGAGTCCGCTCCCGGTGTCTCGTCCGCTGTGCCGGTCGTCTGAAGTACTCGGCGGGAAACTGCCGCCGCTTCTCCGTGTTTCCGTGTACCCACGGTGATCGAGTAGGAGGGGCCGGGTCTGTGAAGCGGCTTTACTCCCACCGCCGGGTGCGGCGATGTCGCGGCTCCCAGCTGTACCGGTTCAGGACACGTAACGGAGTAGGAATGGTGGCGAGGGCGATGCGGGAACGTTCCGATTGCAGTCCCTCGACGACCCATCCTGCAGTCCACACCCTGACTGCGCGCGAAGCCGATGTCCTCACCGAGGTACTCGCCGGGCAGAGCCGCGACCGCATCGCCGTGAAGTTGTCGATCAGCCCGTACGCGGTGCAGGAGCATCTCGAGAGCATTTTTGCCAAGACCGGGACCAGCAGTTGCCGCGGTCTGATCGCGTACCTGGTGGGCACGCAGTACTTTCCCCGGATCGGTTCTGCAATCGGTCCGGACGGATGGTTCGCGGCGCCGTAGCCCGCATATCACGCGCTCTTCTCCGGTACTTCAGCGACACATCGGGAGGAAAGCCACCGCCGCATCGCCCTCGCAAAGCTTTGAACCCGCAGAATTCGGGTATACCTCGCTGACGCACAGGTTCGAGGGAGGGGAAAGCATGGCTGAGGTCGTGGAACGCCACGTGTCGACAGATCCCGCTTCGAAAAGATTCGGCGTCGGTTCGGGCAGCACGGTTTACAACGACGGATCGGCGACGTGCATCTATTCGACACTTCGGATTGCGTGCGGTGCTGCCGTCACCGCAACTGCACCTGCGGTGTTGTTCGGCTCGGCGTTGACCGCGGTAGTGACCGCAGTGCTGATATTCGCGGGAGTGGTTTTCGCGGACAGTTTGATCTGAATACACAGTTTGATCTCGATACAAGGGGCCCCGAATACAAGGGGCGAGCGGTAACACGGTGAGGGGTTCGAATGTCGACGACATCGGAGAAACGACTGGTGCTGGTAGGCACACCGTCCGACGCGGCCGCAGAGGCGCACTGGGCGGAAGTGCAACGGTGGGCAGCTCGGCACGGTTGGGAGATCACCTGCACCGTGCCCGAAGAAGGGGCGTGGTGCGCTGTAGCGACGGAGGAGGTTCTCGACGGGACCTGCACTCCGGAGGAGGCAATGGCCATGCACGCCATTCGTGGTGCGGGGATCCGATGTGTAAGTGTGTACGAGGCGCCCGCGCTACTCGCCGAAGCCGTCTCGGGACCGCCGATTCCGGTATGAACTGCACCGGACGCTCGGCATTCCACATTCGGCGCTCGTAATCGGGCTCTTCCGGAAATGGAGTGCAGCAGAGGGCGTGAAGATCCGAGGTCGACGCTGGGGTCGTTGCCGTAAGGCGGCCCCGGGCAGTCGAAGATGAAGGTTCCTACACCACACATCGCAACCACACCGGGAGCCCAGTGTCCGAGCCTACTTGCCTGCCCGTCTCGATTGTTGCCGACACGATCATGCGCACCATCGAACTCGGCGTGACGATCACCGATGCTGCCCTCGACGACGGTCACCGTCGTATTCTGCGACCTGCTCGTCGACGGACCCGACCGGTGTCCGCGGTGCGGAAGCCTCGGCCGGTACCGGGACACGATCGTGCGGACGGTGACCGACCTGCCGGTCGCCGGCCATCCCCTCCAGCTGCGGGTACGCATTCCCCGCTACCGATGCGAGAACACCTCCTGTGAGCGGGAGGTGTTCCGGCACAACACCGATCGACTCACCCGTCCGGGTTCGTCGACGACCCGCAGGTGTGCGCGACATGTGTTGCGCAGGTTGATGATCGACAGCACCTCGATCGCCGCGATCGCCCGGGAGCTGGGCCTGTCCTGGGACACGGTCAACGCCATCGCCGTCGAGGCCGCGACCGGGCTGCTCGCCGCCGATCCCGCCCAGTGGGAGTCGGTACGGGTGATCGAGGTCGACGAACACCGCTGGGCGCATACCCGTCGGGCGGCCGGCGACGGGTATGTGACCGTGATCGTGGACCTGACGCCGGTGTTCGACGGCACCGGCCCGGCGCGACTGCTCGATCTGGTGCCGGGACGGTCGTCGGCGGTGCTCACCACCTGGCTCGACGAGCGTGGTGCCGACTTCCGCGGCCGGATCGAGGTGGTCGCGATGGACGGATTCGGCGGCTACAAGACCGCCGCGACCAGCACAGTTCCGGACGCGGTGACGGTGATGGACCCGTTCCACGTTGTTGCTCTCGCCGGTACCAAGCTGGACCTGTGCCGCCAACGCATCCAGCAACACACCCATGGACACCGCGGTCGCACCGGTGATCCGCTCTACGGAATCCGCCGGGTGGCTCGAACCCGAGAAGAGCTGCTCAGCGACCGGCAACGACGACGCCTCGAGAAGGTATTCGCTGTGGACGAGCACCTGCCGGTGGCGGTGACCTGGCGGATCTACCAGGACATCATCGACGCCTACGCCGAACCTGATCATCGCCGCGCCAAGACGAAACTGACCCGGGTGATCGACACGATTCGCACCGGCGTTCCCGACGGCCTCGAGGAACTCGCCCAGCTCGGTCGCACCCTGCACCGGCGCCGGACCGACGTGCTGGCCTACTTCGAGTACCGGGCCTCGAACGGACCCACCGAAGCGATCAACGGCCGGCTCGAAGCGCTGCGCCGGCACGCCCTGGGATTCCGCAATCTATTGCACTACCGGATTCGGTCATTGCTGCACTGCGGCAACCTCACCCACGTGATCGATGCACTCTAGATCCGGAAGAGCCGTCATCCCCCGCCTCACCAGGTGAGATGGGGGATGACAGTTCGGCCGGTGGTCGGTGCCGGATCAGGTCGGGAGCGCGAGGAACGTCATCGGAGCAGTCTGTTGGAAACTTGCGGTGACATTGCCGGCGAGCCCGCCCTCCAATGCAGTGTCACCCATCAGATCGAGCTTGCCGGCGGACGACCCCTCCTGGAAGTTCAATTGCTTCAAGTCGACCCACACGATGTTGGGGCGGGTGGTGGACTCGAAGATATAGCGCTTGTTGGTGAGGTCGGAGACGGTCTGCCATATGGTTTGCGATGCGTTCGGCTTGTCCGGATCCGGGATGCGAAACGGTTGCGCGGTGTTGCGAATAACGCTGAGCACACCGGCGATGGCTTCGATCTGACTCTTGGGCTCGGGCAAGCGGCCCACGTAGTATGCGGCACGTGCGAACCTGTCGGACGCGACGGTGGTTCCGGGCAGGGGCTTGTCTCCGCCGAATCCCTGAACCTGCTGGAGCATTTCGATCTGTTTGTCGTAGGTGGGGGAGTTGGTCATCACGATGTAGTCGCGGCTGTGCCAGACGTTCGCCTTGCCGTCGATGTATTCGATTACTGCGGAGTCGCCGCTCACATCGTCCAGTGCAAGATGTACAGCCGGCACCTCGCCCGTGGCCGGGTCACCCAGCGGTACCACCTGGACACCGGACTCGTCGATCCACGTTACTGCTTCCCCGACGGTCGAGAAGTTGTCGAGAAAGTACTGTAGCCACACCGCCATGCTGAGCGCCGGTTTGTTCTTGTCGTGGGTTCCGTAGCTGGATTCGGAGAGCCACAGGATATGGCCGGCCAGGCCGGCTTCGTTCATGCCGTCGACTGTCATCATGTCGTACGCACCGGCGACGACGCTCCCGTACTTGGCCGACCAGGCCAGTTCGCCGCCGACTCCATCATCGCGCTTGATCCCCCGGGGTAGAGACCACAGGTTCGTCCCGGTGTCCCGGTGATAATCCATATTGCGACCGACGAGTACCGCTCCTGCGGGACCGTTCCAGACAAGTCGAGTGCACATACTGCCACCTTCCGGACCCGAATTCGGGCCTGAGCGATCATCGAAGAATTGATGCGGAATTTGCGGAATCAGAAGGATCGACGCATCGACGGCCCGGCTGCTTTTCGCGTCGACGTCGGATAGGGCTCTTATATGACAAAAGCGCGAATGGAGAATGGTTTCTGTCCGGCGCCATCATGTTCTCGTCATTTCCCCTCCCTTGCACAGTGAGGTTTTCTCAATAGCGACCTGCATGCTCGAATTGCGTCAGGACAAGCGCTGCTTGGGTGATGGAGCCGATTCGTTTGGGGCACAGAGTGATCCTGTTGAGGGCTTGCCATCGGGTGGTGAGCAG
>NZ_JAUZMZ010000002.1:0-81495 GCF_036327435.1 Rhodococcus chondri
TCTTGGCACTGTCGAAACCGTGCTCGACGACGATATCGACCGCGGCGTCGGCGGCGGCATGCGCGAGCGCCGACTCGCAGGCGAGATCCGACACGAGGGCCTGCACGGCCTGGAACTTCCCGAGCGGACGACCGAACTGCACCCGCGCCGTGGTGTGTTCGACGACGAGTTCGAGGATCCGATCCATCGCACCGGCCGACGCCAGCGCTCGCGCCAGGGCGCCGCGGTAACGGAACTGCTCCACGACCGACGCGGGCACCTCGCTGCCGTCGAATGCAGACGTGTCCACCCGGATGTGGTCGCGTGGTTCCGACGCCAGGTTGACTGCCTCGGTGAGTTCCACGTCCGTGCGGGGCACGTCGGCGACCCGCCACGTGCCGTCGGCGGCGTTCCACAGCAGGACGATCGAATCGGCGTCGCGGGCCCACGGAACGTGCCGTGCGCTGCCGTCTGCGTCGAGACGGGCCGCGGTGCGCACACCGTCGCCGGCGTCGAGGCCGGCCTGTTCGAGCAGCCACCCGGCGAGGAGGTCGTTCTCGGCCACCGGCACCGCAGCTGCGGAGGCGCCCGTCGCGGTGAGGAGCAGCGCGGCTTCGGTCCAGCCCGCGCCGCTGCCGCCGGCGGCCTCGTCGCCGGTGAGCCGATCGAGACCGAGTTCCTTCAGGGTCGACCACAGCGGGCGGTCGAGCTCGATGACCGCACCGATGCGGTGATCGTCGCCGATGGTGAATACGTCGGAAAGCATCTGCGCGAAGTCGCGCAATTCGGGTGACTGTGTCATCGAAGTCCCAATCCTCGTGCGATGACCCCACGCAGGATCTCGCTGGTTCCGCCGCGCAGCGTGAAGCCGGGACGTTGCATGACGCCCGCCCGGATCAGTTGCGCGAGATGATCGTCGGAGGAGACGTAGCCGGCCGTCTCGTCCGCCAGGTCGGCGAGGTCGCCTTCGAGCTGAGTGCCGAGCACCTTCACCACGGACGCCGCGAGTTCGGCGTTCTCGCCGCGGCCGAGGGACTCGGATACGGCAGACGACATGCGGTGCAACCCGACCACGCGGCCGATCGTCGCGCCGATACGGGTGTCCGGTTCGGCGGTCCCGGCCGCAACCCCGCGAACCATGCCTTCGAGGACACCGAAGGTCGACAGGAAGCGCTCCGGGCCACTGCGCTCGAACCCGAGTTCGCTCGTCACCTGCTCCCAGCCGGAACCGATGCTGCCGAGAACCAGCTCGTCGGGGACGAACACGTCGTCGAGGATGACCTCGTTGAAGTGGTGGACGCCGGGCGAGTCGAGCAGCACGATGAACTGGCTGAGCCCGTCGTGGCGATGTGCCGGATCGAGGGGCGCGGAGCGCGCCAGCCCGAAGAACGCGTCGGCGTGGTGGGCTCCCGAGGTCCACAGTTTGGTGCCGGTGATATTCCAGCCGCCGTCGACCTGCACTGCCCGCGTCTTCACGCTTGCCAGGTCCGAACCGGACTCGGGCTCGGACATGCCGATGGCCCAGCAGATTTCACCTGCGGCGATACCCGGGAGGAACCGCTTCTTCTGCTCTTCGGTGCCGTACTTGAGCAGTGACGGCGCGGCCTGCCTGTCGGCCACCCACTGCGCCGCGACCGGGGCTCCGACGGCGAGGAGTTCTTCGGTGACGACGAACCGCTCCATGAAGGTGCGACCGTGACCGCCGTACTCGGTGGGAATGGTCATGCCCAGCCAGCCCTTGGCGGCGAGCGAGCGGGTGAAATCGCCGTTCCACTGCGTCAGCCACGTATCGATGCCGGGGGTGAAGACTCCGGCCTCGATCTGTTCCTTCAGAAATGCCCGCACCTCGGCCCGCAACTGCGCGAGCGCAGGGTCGGGCGCACCGGCAGGCGGCACCAGTCGTCTACTCATTCTTGTTCTCTCCCGTCGTTCGGGGTACGCGGTAACCCGTTCGGGCACAGCAGGTTCAGCGCCAGTTCGGCGTATCGATCGGCGATCATGTCCGGAGTGTCGGGTCCGGCAGGGTCGTACCAGTTCGCGATGGCGGACACCATCGCGAGAATCGAGCGGCGGCAGTCGTCGGGATATTTGGTGGTGAACAATCCCGCCGCGACACCCGCCTCGACGATGTCGCGCATCCGGCTGCGGCCCACGCGTCGCCGTTCTTCGTACAAGCGCGCTCCCTCGGGTTCGAGGTTGCGCACTTCCGTCGCGATCAGGCGGCCCTGGTCCGGGAACTGGGTGCGGAACTTGACGTTTCCCCGAACGAACGCGCAGAGCTGTTCGACCGGGTCGTCGCCTGCCCGGGCCAGTTCGGCATCGCACACCGCGTCGTAGGTGTCGACGCCGTCCATGAGGATCGCCAGCAACAGATCCTGCTTGTTCTTGTAGTGGTAGTAGAGCGCGGACAGGCTCACGCCGGCCTCCTGCGCGATGGTGCGGATCGATGAGGATCCGTATCCGTTGCGCACGAACTCCTTGCGGCCGGTCTCGATGAATACGCGTTGCTTCGGGGAAGGAACTCTCATCGTGTCGCTCCCGCGTCGGCGTATCCGGCGATCAGCTCGCGCAGCTGCCCCTTGACCATCTTGCCCGTGGGCGTGCGCGGCAGTGCGTCGACGAACCGGACGTACCGTGGGCATTTGAAGCGCGACAACCGTTCCTGGCAGAACGCGATGATGTCGCGTTCGGTCTCCTCGCTGCCGGTTTCACCGGCGGCAAGCTGCACGAACGCCTCGACCCGTTCGCCACGATCGTCGTCGGGGACACCGACCACGGCGACATCGGCGACGAGTGGGTGCAGCGTGAGGACGTTCTCGATCTCCTGCGGATAGATGTTGACTCCACCCGAGATGATCGTGAATTTGTCCCTGCCGGTGAGGAACAGGTAGCCCTCGTCGTCGAGATAGCCGAGATCGCCGGTGGTGAACCAGTTCTCCTCGAACGGATGCCGGGTGGACGCCGTCTTGTCGGGGTCCTTGTGGTACTCGAACGAGAAGTCCGGGCGTTCGAAATACACGGTGCCGATTTCGCCGGCCGGGAGACGCCGTCCGCTGCTGTCGCAGATGCGTGCCAGCCCGAGGGTGCCCGGCCCGCCCGTCTTCCCGACGGTGCCCGGTTTGCCGAGCCATTCCTGCGGGGTGACGTGGGTGTTGCCGATCGCCTCGGTCGCCGAGTAGTACTCGTACACGATTTCGCCCCACCAGCGCATCAGTTCCTGTTTGACCTCGACCGGACAGGGCGCCGCCGAGTGCACGGCGCACTTCATCGACGACAGGTCGTACCGCTCACGCACCTCGCGGGGCAGCTTCAGCAGCCGCACGAAATGCGTGGGAACCCACTGGGTATGGGTGACCCGGTACCGCTCGATGTATTCGAGGCTGCGCTCGGGATCGAACCGGTCCATGAGCACGACGGTGCCGCCGAGGGCCTGCGTCGAGGCCGAGTAGCGCAGCGGCGCCGCATGATAGATCGGTGCGGGCGAAAGATACACCGACGTCTCGTCGAACCCGAACTGCCGCACCTGCTTCAGCAGCGGCGATCCCGGCTCGTCACCGACCTGCGCCCCGGTGAGAGCGGGCTTGATGCCCTTGGGCCGGCCGGTGGTGCCGGACGAGTACAGCATGTCGCTGCCGCGAGGCTGATCGGCCGGAGGTGTGACGGGCAGATCCGCTACCTCGTCCTCGTAGTGCAGGTGGCCCGGAACCGGGCCTCCGAACGCGAGGCGGTGGATCACGTTCGGGGTGAGGGGCACGATCTCCTCGGCGAGCTCGGCGAGCTGCGCCGCCACCACGAGGACCTTCGCGTCGCAGTCGTCGACGATGTATGCCGCTTCGGCAGGCGCGAGGTGCGTGTTGACGAGCGTGATGTACACGCCCGACCGCATTGCCCCCCAGTAGAGTTCGAATACCGTGGCGTCGTTGACGGTGATGACCGCGATGTGGTCGCCGACGCCGACGCCGTGGGCACGCAGCCAGTGCGCTAACCGGACCGACGCGTCCTCGAGCTGCCGATAGGTCAGGGTCCGTCCGCTCGTGGCCTCGTACACGGCGGGCCGGTCGGGGTCCGTGGCGGCGTAGCGGCCGGGATACATCGTTACAGCCCCAGATCCTTGGAGATGATCGTCTTCATGACCTCGCTGGTGCCGCCGTAGATGCGCGACACGCGGGAGTCGGCGTAGAGCCGGGCGATGGGGTATTCGGTGATGTACCCGTATCCGCCGTGCAGCTGCAGGCACTTGTCGATGACGCGGGCGGCCATCTCGGTGCAGAACAGCTTGGCGCGTGCGGCATCGGCGACCGTCAGTTCCTTGCGGTCGAGCAGTTCGAGGCAGTGGTCGGCGTAGACGCGTGCGGCCTGGGTTTCGGCGGAGCATTCGGCAAGGACGAACTTGGTGTTCTGGAAGGCCGCGACCGGCTTGCCGAACACCTTGCGGTCCTTGGTGTATGCGATCGCGTGCGCGATCGCCGCCTCGGCGAAACCGACCTGGTTGAGCGCGATGCTCAGGCGCTCCTGCGGAAGGTTGTGGGTCAGGTAACCGAAGCCCGCGCCCTCCTCACCGAGCAGGTTCTCGACCGGGACCTTGACGTCGTCGTAGGACAGCTCCGCGGTGTCCTGCTGGTGCAGGCCGATCTTGTCGAGCTTGCGGCCGACGGAGAATCCCTCGGTGTCGGTGGGTACCGCGATGATCGACAGGCCCCCGCGACGGTTCTCGGGATCGAACGGCGCGGTGCGGCAGACGGTCAGGATCAGGTCGGCGGTCACGCCACCGGTGATGAAGGTCTTGGCACCGTTGACGAGGTAGTGCGAGCCGTCGGCCGACAGTTTGGCGGTGGTGGCGATGTTCGCGAGGTCCGAACCGGTGCCCGGCTCGGTCATGGCGATGGCGGTCATGATCGAGCCGTCGGCGAAGCCCGGCAGCCAGCGCTTCTTCTGCTCCTCGGTGCCGTATTCGAGCAGGTAGGGCAGGATCAGGCACGTGTGAACCGTGTACGAGCCGAACGAGACCCCGGCGCGGGCCACTTCTTCGAAGACGATCGCGTTGTAGACGAAACTCGATTCGCCGCCGCCGCCGAACTCCTCGGGTACCTGGATGCCGAGGATGCCCAGTTCACCGAGGCGCTCGAAGAATTCCCGCGGGGGCCGGCCGGCCTCGTCCCATTCTTCGCGATGGGGAACGACCTCGCGTTCGATGAAGTCGCGCAACATCTTACGGAACTGGTCGTGGTCTTCGGTGAGTATCGTGCGCTTCATGGCGGTCGTCTTCCTTCGAATGTTCGGTGGGGCGGTGCCCGCAGTGCGGTGTGTCAGTTGCCGGAGAAGTTTCCGGTGCGGCGCTCGAGAAATGCGGTCAGCGCCTCGCTGTGGTCCTCGGTGTGGTGCGACAGCGCCTGGAAGGATGCGGAGAGCTCGAGGATGGTGTCGAGGTCCACGCGCTGGCCTTCGCGGAGCAGCTTCTTCGTCATGCGCAGCGCGTGCGGAG
The DNA here is from genome assembly GCF_036327435.1 of Rhodococcus chondri. Taxonomy (NCBI): domain Bacteria; kingdom Bacillati; phylum Actinomycetota; class Actinomycetes; order Mycobacteriales; family Nocardiaceae; genus Rhodococcus; species Rhodococcus chondri. The sequence goes on from NZ_JAUZMZ010000002.1 coordinate 5,462, forward strand.
GATTGACCGCGACGCGGTCGGCGAGCGCGCGGGCCGTGTCGAGCAGGTTCTCCGGTTCGACGACCTGCGACACCATCCCCCAGTCGAGTGCGGTCGCGGCGTCGACGCGGTCGCCGGTGAAGGCCATCTCGGCGGCGCGGGCGGCACCGATCGCGCGGGGCAGCAGCCAGGCCCCACCGTCACCGGGAATGATGCCGAGCTTGACGAAGCTCTCGGCGAAGAAGGCGGTGGTCGACGCGACCCGCATGTCACACATCATCGCGAGGTCGCAGCCCGCACCGACGGCGGGACCGTTGACTGCGGCGATGATCGGCACCTCGCAGTGGTAGATCGCCTTGGGCAGCCGCTGGATGCCGCGCCGGTAGCCGTCGCGAAGCGCGTACGGCGCACCACCGAACATGCCCTTGCGGTCGGCCATGTCCTTGACGTTGCCGCCGGCGGAGAACGCAGTGCCGGCACCGGTGAGGATGACGACGCGCGTCTCCGGATCGTTGTTCGCCTCGTCCACGAGCTCGACCAGCCGGTCGACGACCTCGTCACCGGAGATCGGGTTGCGTGCCTCCGGGAGATTGACCGTCCACGTCACGATGTTTCCGTCGCGTTCGCTGAGTACGACGTCCTGCGCTGCTCCCATGAGGTCGCGGTCCTTCCGTAGCGTGTGGTTCGCACCATAGTTTGGTCGAACGATCGTTAAACTACGGGGTGCGCACGGAACTGTAAAGACATTCGCGGGATCCCGCTCAGTCGGGCAGGCTCACGCCCGATTCGGCAATTCTTATGGCTACCTCGTCGGGGAACACGTTGCGGAAGACGAACGGGTCCCGTCCCAGCACCCATCCGGGTGCGAGCGCGGTCGCGTAACGCTCGAAATAGCCGAGTTGCTTGCCGAACAGCACCAGTTCTTCAGGGCTCGTCGCGTTCCACTTCCGTCCCAGCGACACGAGCGCGTAGATCAGCTCGCTGAGCCGCAACTCCCCCACGTCACTGCCGAGCAGCGGGGCGAACGTCGCGGCGATCTGACGGCCGACCTCGGCATCGTCGAGGTCGAGATTCGCGGCCACCCCCAGCTCCCGGACGACGCCCGCAACAGAGGCGAAATCACCGTCGAGCAGCGCGGCCCGGAACAAACCGCGCAGCAGCGACCGCCACCTCTCCGGAAGTTCACCGACGATCCCGAAGTCCAGCATGGCCACGCGGCCGTCGTCGAGCAACCACAGGTTGCCCGCGTGAACGTCGCCGTGGAACGGGCCGTGAACGAGCACCGCCTCGATCCACACCTTCACCCCTCGGCGCACCAGAAGCGTGGTGTCGAGGCCGTCGTGTCCGGGGGTCACCCGGTCGATCGGCTTGCCGTACAGCCGCTCCATGCAGATCACTCGGGGACCACACCAGTTCCAGAACACTTCGGGAACGGCGACGAACCGGTTGTCCCCGAACGCGCCGATGTTGCGGCGGAACCTGTCCTGCCGGTCGGCTTCGACGGCGGCGTTGAGCTCGGTCATCGTCGCGTTGTAGAGATCGCGGATGATGGCCGGGGTGTTCGCGATCCGGAAGAACTCGAACACCTGCAGCAACTTCGCCCCCATGTACGCCGCCCGGAGGTCGACGAGCATCCGACGAGCGATTCCCGGTCTCTGCACCTTGACGACCGCATGGCGCCCGTCGCGGAGGACGCACCCGTGCACCTGGGCAACCGACGCCGCTGCGAGCGGAACGTCGTCGAAGGAACGGAACATCTCGCCGATCGGATGGCCGAGGTCGGCCTCGATCACCGCGCGCGCCTGTTCCGCCGGAAACGTCGGGACGTCGTCGAGCATGCGCAGGCACGCCTCGGCGAGTGGAGCCGGAAACAGCCCGGACGACGACGCGATGAGCTGACCGAGCTTCACGAACGTCGGACCGAGGTGCTCGAAGGCGTCGACGGTGCCATGAGCGGCCGCGTCGACCAGACGGCGCTGCTGCGGCCGGAAGATCCACCGCACCACCCCCCACGTCACGAAAGCCACGAGGACGACGGCGACGACGACGGCGCGTCCGAGCTCGGCGACACCGAAGCGATCCAGTCGGGGCGTCCCGACCGCCAGCGCCGCCGGTGGCGGGCCGTACGAGAACGGCCCCACCGGACCGGTGTCCTCCGAGTCTCCCGACGTGTCCTCGCGCAGCGTGTCCTCGTGCAAGGCAAGGCCCCCGAATCCGTTCACGACGCGCCCACCACGGCGCAGCTTCGTGCACGGTACCCGCCGTGGCGTGCCCGATCGAGCCCCCGTCGCACGGGCCCCACCCGACACATCACTCGGGCCCACCGACCCCCCGGCGCAACCCACTGTGCAACTTCCGGGGACTGTTCACTGTCGGACCCCCCGACTACGCTCTGACAGGTAGTTCGTACGGGCGGGTTACCGAATACGGGGTGGAACCATGACCGAACAGCTTCTGGACAATCAACTTCCGGGCAGTGCAGGTATCGGGGGTGAGCAGGCCGAGTTCATGGGCCTGGCCGAACCGTTCCGGCGCGAACTGCTCGCACACTGCTATCGCATGAGCGGCTCGATCCACGACGCCGAAGACCTCGTGCAGGAAACCTACCTGCGCGCGTGGCGGGGATACGAGAATTTCGGGGGCAGGTCGTCGCTTCGGACGTGGCTGCACCGCATCGCAACCAACGTGTGCCTGACCGCGCTCGAAGGGCGCAACCGCAGACCGCTGCCCACGGGGCTGGGAGCACCGAGTTCGGATCCGACCGACGACCTCGTCGTACGGCGCGAGGTCCCCTGGCTCGAACCCATCCCCGGCGCGTTCACCGACGACGGGCACACCGACGACCCGACGGACCCGGCCGCAATTGTCGTGTCCCGCGACGCGATTCGGCTGGCGTTCATCGCCGCACTACAGCACCTGTCCGCGCGCCAACGCGCCGTACTACTGTTGCGCGACGTATTGCAATGGCGCGCAACGGAGGTGGCGAAGGCCCTCAATACATCGACTGCTGCGGTCAACAGTTTGCTGCAACGCGCCCGGGCGCAACTACGCGATGCTCGGGTCACGAGCGACGATCTCGCCGAACCCGACAGTTCGGAAACACGGGCCCTCGTCCAGCGGTGGGTGGAGGGGTTCGAGAAGTACGACATCGACTCACTCGTCGAGATGCTCACCGAGGACGCGATCTGGGAGATGCCGCCTTTCGACGGCTGGTATCAGGGTGCCGGCACGATCGTGACACTGATCAAGGTCAATTGCCCGGCGAAGGGGCCGGGCGACCAGATTCTGTTACCGACCGTCGCGAACGGACAGCCCGCACTCGGTCTCTACATGAGGGGCGACGACGGGCAGCATCACCCGTTTCAGCTCCAGGTCCTCGACATCGTCGAGGGTCGGGTCGTGCACGTGACCGCGTTTTTCGACGACGACCTTCCCGCGCTGTTCGCGCGCTTCGGGCTACCGGAAGATCCGGCAACCCGAAGCTGAGCGGGAAAGACCCCGACCTTTCGGTCGGCGTGGGATTCAGGCCTGCGTAGCGGCCTCGCTCTCGGGTGCCCACTGCTTCGCGGCGGCCGCGACATCCATCCACATCACTTCCCACACGTGATTGTCGAGATCCCGGAACGCGCGGGTGTGCGAGAACTCGCCCATCTCCTCTTGCGCCTTCTTCGAGCCGGCGGTCACCCATTCGGTGCCGCCGGCGGTGATCGCGTCGTCGACCAGCCGGTCGACGGCATCACGACTGTCCGCCGAGACACACAGCAACACCTCGCGCGCGGAGCTCGTGTCGCAGATCTCGTCGTTGATGAAGTCTTGGAAACGCGGCTTTTCGAGCAGCATCACGAAGGTCTGCTCGTTGATTTCGAGGCACGCGGTGTTCTCGTCGCAGAACATCTCGTTGAAGGTGAATCCGAGTCGGTCGAAGAACACCCGGGTGGCGGTGATGTCCTCGACGGGCAGGTTGGCGAACAACATGCGGGACATATTTTCTCCTTCTGGTTACCGATCGGGCCGTGTACCGATCCGGTCGAAAGCGTTCGCAGAAGACAGACACCGCGCCGGGGCAAAACTCATCGCGGCCCGGATTCGAAGGCCCCCGGCAACCCGAGCCGAGCGGGCTGATAGAGAAGTAGGCATGACCACCGAAGCGTTGTCCTTCCCGCTCGACCGACCCACCCGGTTCACCGGCATCGAAGTTTCGGTCTCCGGCCCCGAGTCGTTGTCGCTGAGACAGGCCGTCGGGCCGCGCTTCCACGATCATCGCGGTCACACCACGATCGGTTCGATCGGTGTACTGACCGACCTCGCTGTGGGCACCCCCGTCGGGCTCGCCCGGTTCAACCGGACCGGTGTACGGCAGCAGGCCGTGATTGCGCAGCTCACTGCGTCCACCGCGCACCACCTTCCCACCACGGGCGTTGTCGCCGGTGTCGGGCGGGGCCTCCACTTCGACGAAACCGCCGGTCTCGCGAGTGCCGAGATCCACGACGACGAAGGAAACCTCGTCGTCCATCTGATCGGCCGCACGATAGCCGTGGGCCGCGGCGCGGTGGAACTCGTCTCCGACGACACCCACCCGGGCAGTGCCGCGGAAGTTGCGCCGGAGCCGTCCGCGGAACCGGGCGTTCTTGCCGAGCTGTCCGGACTCGACGTTGTCGCCGGCATCGCTGCGGGCTCCGTCCCGCGTGGCCCGCTGGCCGGGATGCTCGGCCTGGAGGTGCGCAGTGTGGAACGAGGCACCGTTCGCGCCGATCTCACGCCGAGTGGGTGGATGGCCAATCCACTCGGCTCGGTACAGGGCGGCGTGCTCGTCTCCATCGCCGATGCCGTGACCGGACTGGCCGTACAAACCCTCACCGACATCGGTCAGCAGTACCGGGTCCTGCAACTCTCCGTCGACTACCTGCGCTCCCCCGCCGTTCCGGGGCCGGTGGTCCATGTGCAGTCCGACGTGGTGCGCGCGGGCCGACGACTCGCCTCGCTCGAAACCGTGCTCACCGGCCCCGACGGCACCGTGTACGTCCGAGCGCACGCCAACGCGCAACTCCTCCCCGCCGGGTAGCCCGCAGACGACTCGATTCCGTTCTACCCGGACGAGGTGATCGCGGACGGGTGTCTACAGCGACAGATCGACTCCGGAACGGTCCTTGATCGCCCGGGTCGCAGCGAAGGAGATCACTGCCAGAACCCCGAGGTATATCCCGATCGCAGTGGTCGTTCCGGTCCAGGTGAGCAGCCACTGCGACACGGTCGGCACGAAGGCTCCACCGAGGATCGCTCCGATCGCGTACGCGATCGAGGCACCGCTGTATCGCACTGCAGCCGGGAACATCTCGGCGAACAAGGCCGGCTGGGGTCCGTACGACAGACCCAGTCCCACGGCGAAGACGATCAGGGCGACATAGATCCATGCGAGGCTTCCGGTGTCGACCATGAAGAAGAACGGGACTGCGAACAGCGCCAGCAGAGCATTGCCGACATTCATCACCCGCGTACGGCCGGCGGTATCGGACCATGCCGCTCCGATCAGGGTGAACGCGCCCCACACCACAGCGCTGGCCAGCGTGGCGATCAGCAGTTCGGTGCGGCCCAGGCCGAAGGTCTTCGACGCGTACGCCACGAGGAACCCGCCGATGACCATGTAACCGTTGCCGTTGGTGCCGATGAAGGACAGCGCCGCAAGTATCACCTGTCTGGGGTGACGACGCAGCAGTGCACGAACAGGGGCATGGCTGCGCTGCTTACGTTCGGACAGTTCGACGAACACGGGGCTCTCTTCCACGCGCCGGCGGATGTAGAAGCCGATCACGATGAGCAGGATGCTGACGAGAAACGGTAAGCGCCAACCCCACTCGCGAAATTGCTCGTCGGTGGTCGTCACCGTGCACAAGGTCAGCGTGGCGGTGGCCAAGAGCATGCCGAGCGGAACACCCATCTGGGTCGAGGCACCGAAGATGCCGCGCCGAGTGGGCGGAGCGTGTTCGACCGACATCAGTGCCGCACCACCCCATTCGCCGCCGGTGGAAAAGCCCTGCACGATACGCAGGACGATCAGCGCGATCGGTGCCCAGACGCCGATGCTGGCGTATGTGGGCAGCAGACCGATGCCGACGGTGGCGATTCCCATCATCGCCAGAGTGGCCACGAGTACCGCCTTACGGCCGATCAGATCGCCGAAGTAGCCGGCCAGGACGGCGCCGAGGGGACGGAAGACGAAGCTGATGCCCACGGTGACGTAGGCGACGAGCTGGCCGGCGCCGCCCATCGGGGCGAAGAAGAGGTCCGCGAAGATGAGCGCGGCCGCTTGGGCATAGATGAAGAAGTCGTACCACTCGACGGTGGTGCCGACCGTGCTGGCGAACGCTGCCCGCTTGTAGTCGCGGCGCACCGTCACCGCCGAGGTGGAAGGGGCAAGGGTATGGGTGTGCATCGGTGTGTCGTCTCCAACCGAAGGGTGGGGTCGCCACAGCTGTAACGACCCGAAATGAATCACCGACCGAGTATCCGGCGGCGGAAGAAGGCCCGGACCGTCACCACGCGATTGCAGAAATGCCGAATATCTTGCAACCCAATCGATTCGGAATTTCACTCGACGCGATGCGGACACAGGAACCGGCCCGAAGTGGGCGGGGGATCAACGCGGGGTGATGACGCGACTGTCACCGCGGAATTCGGCAATGACGGCGCCGGCGGAGTCGGTGACCGTCACATCGTAGATGCCGTTGCGCCCGGATCGGGAACGTTCGACCGCGACGGCAGTGAGGGTGTCACCGAGTCGGGTCGGGCGCAGGTAGCGGATGTCGGCGCGGGCGCCGACGGCAGGCAGGTCGTAGCTGTTGCACGCCAGGGCGAACGCGGTGTCTGCCAGCAGGAAAACATATCCGCCGTGAGTAATTCCATGACCGTTGACCATGGTCTCGGTCACGGCCAGCGATGCGGTGGCACGGCCCTGTTCGAGTTCGAGCACCTCGATGCCCAACGCCCGGGAAGCGGTATCGGCGGCGAACATCTCCCGAGCGACGCGGCACGGGTCATGGTCGACGGTGGTCATGGCACGCTCCTGGGATCGAGTACGGCGACCACAGGGTGCGAGACACCCTGCGGCCGGCGTAGACAGTTCGTCGTATGTCGTTCAACGCGTGACAGTTTCGGGATGCTCGGTATACATCGTCACTCCACCGGTGGCGAAGTTGCGGACGTCGCGACCGGCAGCCCTCATCTCGTCCGAAGCAAGCGCACGCCGAAGATGCTGCTCGGTGTCGAACCGGAGATGCGCGACCGCGTAGTAGGGCGGTTCCGCGCTGTCCAGTGAAGCGCACTTGCCCCACGTGAAACCGGACAGGCCCGGGACCTCGGCGGCCAGAGGGATGTGGACGGTGCGGTAGTACTCGTCGAATGCCGCCGAGTCTGCGGGTGTGCCGTAGCACACGACGATCTGGTGGGTCATCGCTGTTCTCCGCTCGACTTGGCGACGAGGGTGAGGACGTCGTAGGTCGCCACCGCGTCCCCGTTCTGGTTGCTCACCACGGCATCCCAGCGGACTTCACCGTAGTCGGCGCTGTTGCGAGGGGTGATCTGTTTCGCGGTCAGGGTGACCGTCAACTCGTCCTCCGCCTTCACCGGTGTGAGGAATCGCAGGTGGTCGACGCCGAAGTTCGCGAGCACCGGCCCGGGCGCGGGATCGACGAACAGGCCGGCTGCCAGTGACACCACGAGGTATCCGTGGGCGACGATGCCACCGAAGAGCGGATTGGCCGCCGCGGCCTCGGCGTCGGTGTGCGCATAGAAGGTGTCACCGGTGAACTCGGCGAAATGCTCGATGTCGGCGATGGTGACCTTGCGTGGACCACCGACGATGGTGTCACCGAGCGTGAGTTCGGCGAGGTTCTTCCGGAACGGGTGGACCACGCCTTCGGTGCGGTCGGCCCCCGGAACCCAGCGCTGCCCCACAGCGGTGAGAACGTTGGGGGTGCCCTGGACCGCGGTGCGCTGCATATGGTGCAGGACGCCGCGAATGCCGCCGAGTTCCTCACCGCCACCGGCGCGACCGGGACCCCCGTGGACCAGCACCGGCAGCGGAGACCCGTGGCCGGTTGACTCGCGGGCGTTGTCACGGTTGAGCACGAGAACACGACCGTGGTACGGGGCCAGGCCGAGGACGATCTCACGGGCGATGGCGGTGTCGCCGGTGACCAGCGACGCCACCAGGCTTCCCTTGCCCCGCGCGACGAGTTCGATGACATCGGCGTTGTCCCGATAGCCGATGATGGTGCTCACCGGGCCGAACGCTTCGACCTCGTGCGGTTCGTGGGCGTCGCGGTCGTCGCAGCACAGCAGGATCGGGGACAGGAAGGCGCCAGTGGATGCATCCGCGCCTACCACCTCCACCCTGTCCGGGTCGCCGTGAACGATGCGGGCGCTCTTGGTCAGTGCACGCAAGGACTCGAGGACCTCGTTGCGCTGGTCGATGCCTGCCAGGGCGCCCATGGTCACGCCCTCGACGCCCGGGGCACCCACGACGACCTTGTCGAGGCGGGCGCCGGCGGCGGCGATGACGTCGTCGACCAGCGACTCCGGAACGAAGGCACGGCGGATCGCGGTGCATTTCTGACCGGCCTTGACGGTCATCTCCGTAACCAGTTGCTTGACGAAGAGGGCGAATTCTTCGCTGTCCGGGGTGACGTCCGTGCCGAGAATGGACGCGTTGAGCGAATCGGCCTCGGCGTTGAAATGGACCCCGGCCCCCACCACGTTCGGGTGCGCGCGCAGCGTTGCCGCGGTTTCGGCGGAACCGGTGAATGCCACCGAGTCCTGGCCGCCGAGGTGGTCGAGAACCCCCCGGGCGCTGCCGCAGAGCAACTGCACCGATCCCTCGGGCAGCAGGCCCGACTCGATGATGCGACGGAACACCAACTCGGTGAGGTACGCGGACTGACTGGCCGGCTTGACGATCGAGGGCACGCCGGCGATGAACGCCGGGGCAAGCTTTTCGAGGAAGCCCCACACCGGGAAGTTGAAGGCGTTGATCTGCACGGCCACGCCGCGGCGTGAGGTGTAGATGTGCTGGCCCAGGAAGGTGCCCTTCTTGCCGAGCTGTTCGAGATCGCCGTCGAGGCAGACGGTGTCGTTGGGCAGTTCACGCCGGGCCTTGCTCGCGTAGCTGAGCAATGTGCCGAAGCCGCCGTCGATGTCGACGGCCGAGTCGCGCGGGGTCGCCCCTGTAGCAGCGGAGAGCGCGTAGAACTCGTCCTTGCCCGCCATCAGGGTCAGCGCAAGCGCCTTGAGTGCCGCGGCGCGTTCGTGGAAGGTCAGTTTCGCCAGAGCCGGCCCTCCCACCGAGCGGGCGTAGTCGATCATGCCCGGCACGTCCACGCCGGTCGACGAAATTCGAGCGACTTCGTGGCTGTCCACGGCGCTGAGCAACGGGGTGCCCTCGTCGGGCGCGGTGTGCCAGCGCCCCTGTACATAGCTCTGAAGCAAAGTGCTCACGGTATCTCCATATCACCGGACGTTCGGTCAGTAATTACCATCCGTGAGCGCCGCCACTCTGTCAAGGGGACAATCGCGATCGGCTCCGAACGGAACCGACCTCAGGAACCCCGCAGGCCTTGGAAGACGATGGCGACGACCGTGTCGGCGAGGTTGTCGGCGTCACCGTCGGCGCGGGGGCGATACCACTCGACGATGGAGTTCACCATGCCGAACGTCAGCCTGCTGACCAGGGCCGGATCGACGCCGGGAGGCAGATCGCCCTCCTCGGCGGCCGCCAGGGCGAGCCCGTTGACGAACGCGTCGAGCTCGCGGCGGCGCGCCAGTGCGCGCCGTTCCATCTGGGTGTTGCCGCGCACGCGAAGCAGCAGCGTGACATAGGGCAGCTCCGCGACCAGGACTTCGACACCGCGACGGACCAGGTACTCGAGCCGGTCGATGTACGGTCCGGTGACGGCGCCTTCTTCGGTGGTCGCGGCGAAGAGTGCGTTGAGTGCGCGGGAAAGCGCGAGTTCGAGCAGTTCGGCCTTACCGGAGACATGGTGGTAGATCGCCGACTTGGAAATGCCCAGGCGCTGGGAGAGCACTTCCATGCTGGTGCCGTCGTAGCCTTTTTCGTTGAACACTTTCACGGCGACCGCCAGTAGCGAGTCGAGGTCGTATCCGGGCCTGCCCGGGCGTCCCGTCCGGTGTACTACTCGCGCCGATGTCATGGCTTCATCTTGTCCTATCCGCCCGATGTCATGTCAAAAAAACTGGATCAGAGCTTGTTACCGACCGAATATTCGGTTATAAATTCACTGTAGTCCAGACAAGGAGCACAGGATGGCCGAAGTTTTTCTGGTCGACGGCGCACGCACGCCGCAAGGTCGCTACGGTGGCGCCTTGGCGCAGGTTCGTCCCGACGATCTCGCCGGCCTCGTCGTCGGCGAAGCGGTACGCCGCGCAGGAGTCCCCGCGGACGCGATCGACGAGGTGATCCTCGGCGCCGCCAACCAAGCCGGAGAAGACAACCGCGACGTCGCCCGCATGGCCGTGCTGCTGGCCGGCCTGCCCGACACCGTTCCGGGCTTCACGGTCAACAGACTCTGCGCCAGCGGACTTACCGCCGTTGCCCAGGCCGCAGCTCTCATCCGTAGCGGTGAGGCCGACATCGTCGTCGCCGGCGGCGTCGAGTCCATGACCCGGGCACCGTGGGTGATGGCCAAACCGGGAACCCCGTGGGCACGCCCCGGCGAGGTCGCCGACACCTCCCTGGGATGGCGATTCACCAACCCGAAATTCAGCGCAGCCGACAGGACCGTTCCGGCCGGGTCCGGACCCGACACCCGCAAAATCACCCTGCCCATGGGTGAAACGGCCGAAGAGGTCGCACTCCTCGAAGGCATCACCCGGGAAGAAAGCGACGCATTCGCCCTGCGCAGCCAGCAACGCGCGGTGGCCGCCGTCGACGCCGGCCACTTCCGCCGCGAAATCGTGCCCGTCCCCGTGAAGAACGGACTGGTGGAGGTGGACGAGACTCCTCGACGCGGCACGACTCTCGACAAGCTCGCCGCTCTGAAGCCGGTGTTCCGCAAGGACGGCATCGTCACCGCAGGCTCGTCCTCGTCGCTCGCCGACGGAGCGGCCGCGCTGGTGGTGGCCGGTGAGCAAGCAGTCGCGCGCTACGGCCTGACCGTCCGCGCACGGATCGTCGGGTCCGCCAGTGCCGGAGTACCACCGCAGATCATGGGTCTCGGGCCGGTCCCGGCGACGCAAAAGGTGCTCGACCGCGCCAATTGGTCGACCGCCGACCTCGACGCCGTCGAACTCAACGAAGCCTTCGCCGCCCAATCGCTGGGCGTACTCCGCCGGCTCAAAATCGACGAACGAATCGTCAACGCCGACGGCGGTGCCATCGCCCTCGGCCACCCCCTCGGTTGCTCGGGTGCCCGAATCCTGCTGACCCTGGTCGGCCGGATGGAACGCGAGAACGCCCGCCGGGGACTCGCCACCTTGTGTGTGGGAGTCGGCCAAGGCACCGCCATGCTCATCGAGGCACCATGACAGACTTCACCACCCTCGAACTCGACGAGCGCGACGACCGGGTGGTCGTCACCCTCGACCGCCCCGCGCAGCGCAACGCAATCACCGCCGAGATGATCGCCGAGTTGCACACCGTGTGCGCACTCCTCGAGGCCCGCCCGAAACTGCTGCTCCTCACCGGACGCGGTGACCACTTCGCCGGCGGAGCCGACATCAGGCAATTGCGAGACCGTACCCGGAACGACGCGCTCTCCGGTATCAACCGCACGTTGTTCGACCGGATCGGACGCCTACCCCTGCCGACCGTGGCCGCAGTCAACGGATTCGCACTCGGTGGTGGTGCCGAACTGGCGTACGCCTGCGACATCCGAATCGCCACCACCACAACCAAATTCGGCAATCCCGAACCCGGCCTGGGCATCATGGCCGCCGCGGGCGCAACCTATCGTCTGCCCCGGCTCGTCGGTACCTCGGTGGCCAAGCAGGTCCTGCTCGGCGGGCACATCCTCGATGCCGACACCGCGCTGCGCACCGGCCTGGTCATCGACGTCGTCGAGCCCGGCGAACACCTCGACGCGGCGCACCGGTTGCTCGATCGCATCGGGCGTTCCTCTGCGCTGGCGCTGCGCCTGACCAAAACCATCGTCGACTCTCCCGCTACCCACCCGTTCGCCGACGACATCGCCCAAGCGGTGCTGTTCGAAACCGAGGACAAGCACACCCGCATGTCTTCCTTCCTGGAGAAGAAGAAATGACCGACACACAAGCCCCGACCCGCGTCGCCGTAATCGGTGGTGGCCGCATGGGAGCCGGCATCGCCCAGGTCTTCGCCACCCTCGGCAGCGAAGTAGTCATCGCCGAGGCGGGCGACCGGGCCGCCGCCCACGAGCGAGTCGCCACCGGATTGCACCGCGCCGACGAGCGCGGCAAGATCATCGGCTCCACGCCGGACGACATCCTCGAACGAGTGACCACCGTCGCCTCACCGTCGGAGTTGCATCCCGAGACGGACCTCGTCATCGAAGCCGTGCCGGAGAACGCCACCCTCAAGGTCGAGGTTCTGATCGCGGCAGAGAAGGTCGTGCGGCCCGACGCGGTGCTCGCCAGCAATACCAGTTCCCTCTCCATCGCCGAACTGGGCAAGAACCTGGAGAATCCGGTGCGGTTCCTCGGCATGCACTTCTTCAACCCGGTTCCGGTCTCCGAACTGGTCGAGATCGTCACCGCCCCTGCGACATCCGCGGCCGTGGTCGCACGCGCGGTGTCCTGGGTGGGCCTACTCGCCAAGACGGACGTCGTCGTCAACGACTCCCCCGGTTTCGCGACCAGCCGCCTCGGCGTCTACCTCGGTCTCGAGGCGATTCGAATGCTCGAAGACGGTGTCGCCGACGCCGCTGCGATCGACCGCGCCATGGAACTGGGCTACCGCCATCCCATGGGTCCACTGCGCTCGACCGACCTGGTCGGGCTCGATGTACGTCTGGCGATCGCCGAGCACCTCGCAGCCACCATCGGACCGCGCTTCGAGCCGCCCCGGTTGTTGCGAGAGAAAGTGGCTCGCGGCGAACTCGGTCGCAAGAGCGGACACGGCTTCTTCGACTGGACCACCACCGAGACAGGAGTGCAACGATGACCACCGCGCAGATCCCCACCGTGACCGTCGACATCGACCAGGGACTGGCGACGATCAGCCTCACCCGGGCCGCCGCGTCGAATGCACTCGATGTCGCTACCAAGGAAGCCCTGCTGGCGGCGGTCCGAGCGGTCGCCGCAGACTCCGCTGTACGGGCGGTGCTCGTGACGGCGGAAGGGAAGAACTTCTGCGTCGGGCAAGACCTGGGTGAGCATGTCGATTCCCTGCGCGCCGACCCGCACACCGCGATGGACACGGTCGGTGAGCATTACAACCCACTTCTGCAGGCCGTCGCCGAGTTGTCCGTACCGGTCGTCGTGGCCATTCGCGGCGCGTGCGTCGGTGCGGGGCTCGGGTTGGCCCTGGCCGGCGACATCCGGGTTGCCGGCCGGAGTGCCAAGTTCGCGACCGCCTTCACCGGTATCGGTCTGGCCGGCGATTCGGGTTTGAGCCACACCCTCGTCCACGCGGTAGGCGCCGCCCGGGCCGCCGGACTGATGCTGCTCGGTGACCACTTCGGCGCAGCCGACGCCGCCGCGTGGGGGCTGGTGCACCGCGTGGTGGCGGACGAGGACGTCGACACTGCCTCACGCGATCTCGCTTTCCGGCTGGCCCAGGGTCCCACTCAGGCATATCGGCAGGTCAAGCAGCTTTTGCGAGCCGCATCACCGGGACTGACCGATGCCCTCGAACGCGAGCGACTCGCACAGCAGTCGCTCGCCGCCAGCGCCGACCACAGTGCCGCTGTGGAGGCATTCCTGGCCAAGTCCCGGCCGGTGTTCACCGGTCACTGACGGCCGATCCGCCGGCTCGGCAAGAAAATCCCGATCCGGCTCTTGCATGTAGGCAGTTCTCCACGCATACTAATACTGACCGAATATTCGGTAATGAAATGAGGCCATGTGACCACCGCGACAATGTCAGAGGACCTTCAGGAACTCTTCGACACCACCATCGCCGACGATCAGAGGATCGAGCCGCGCGACTGGATGCCGGAGGGCTACCGCAAGACCCTGATCCGGCAGATTGCCCAGCACGCACACTCCGAGATCATCGGAATGCAGCCGGAGGGCAACTGGATCACCCGCGCCCCGTCGCTGCGACGCAAGTCGATTCTGCTTGCCAAGGTCCAAGACGAAGCCGGACATGGCCTGTACCTGTACTCCGCCGCCGAAACCCTCGGCGCCGACCGCGCCGACCTCACCGCAAAACTGATCTCCGGCCGGCAGAAGTACTCGTCGATCTTCAACTATCCCACCCTGACCTTCGCCGACGTCGGCGTCATCGGGTGGCTCGTCGACGGCGCCGCAATCTGCAATCAGGTTCCCTTGTGCCGGAGCAGCTTCGGGCCCTACGGCCGCGCGATGATCCGGGTCTGCAAGGAGGAGTCGTTCCACCAGCGCCAGGGCTACGAACTGCTCATGACCATGATGCAGGGGACCGACGCCCAGCGAGAGATGGTCCAGGAGTCGGTCGACCGCTGGTGGTGGCCGGCGCTGATGATGTTCGGCCCACCGGACGACGAATCACCCAACACCGAACAGTCGATGAACTGGCGCATCAAACGCCACACCAACGATGAACTCCGTCAGCGATTCGTCGATATGAGCATCCCCCAGGCCGAAGCGCTCGGTGTCACCTTCCCCGACCCGAACCTCTCCTGGAACGAAGAGCGCCGGCACTACGACTTCGGCGAGCCCGACTGGAGCGAATTCCGGGCCGTCATCGAGGGCAACGGCGCCTGCAACGTCGAACGCATCACCAATCGCCGCGCCGCACACGAGAACGGCGCCTGGGTACGCGAGGCCGCAACGGTCTTCGCCGCCCGTGAACGAGAAGGCTCGCAGAAATGACAGATACGCAGCTCACAGCAGCAGACGGCCACGGCGCCGCCCCCATCGCCGGCGTGCCGGTGAACACCGAAACGGCACAGGTGAAAGCCGATTGGCCGCTGTACGAGGTATTCGTCCGCGGTAAGCGAGGCCTCAACCACGTCCACGTCGGATCCCTGCACGCCCCGGACGACACGATGGCACTGTGCCACGCCCGCGACGTCTACACCCGCCGCAACGAAGGTGTCAGTATCTGGGTCGTGCCCTCCACCGCGATGGTCGCGTCCAGCCCCTCGGAGAAGGACCCGTTCTTCGCTCCCAGCGGAGACAAGGTCTACCGCCACCCCACGTTCTACGACATCCCCGACAACATCCCCCACATGTGAGGCGCACACCATGATCGATCACGACAACGCCTACGGGGGCCTGGTGGACGAAGACAACCACGGACAGTGGGCCTTCGGCACCAACTTCGATGACCCCCTCGCCGGCGTCGACACCTCCGTCCCCGACGACGTCGACCTCGCAGCACTGGCCCGGTACTGCCTCATGCTCGGGGACGACGCGCTGATCTCCTCGCACCGGCTCTCCGAATGGTGCGCCCGCGCACCCGAACTCGAAGAAGAGATGGCCCTGGCCAACATCGGGCTCGACCTGCTCGGACAGGCCCGTCTGCTCCTGGCGCGCGCCGCTGCCGCCGACCCGACCGTCGTTCCGTTCATCTCCGAGACCTCCCCCGTCCCGGCAGAGGACGCCCTGGCCTACTTCCGGTCCGAGTCGCAGATGCGCTGCGTCCGCCTGTGCGAAATCGACAACGGCGACTTCGCCCGCACCATCGTGCGCATTCTCGTCCTCGCAACCTGGCGTCTGGCCGTATTCGGCCGCCTGCGCGAGAGCAGGGATCCCGTCCTGGCTGCCGTCGCCGCCAAGGGCACCCAGGAACTGACCTATCACCGCGACTACGCCGCGCACTGGACCGTGGTCCTCGGTTGCGGCACGCCCGAATCCCGTCGCCGCATGCACGAGGCCCTCGACTTCGTCTGGCCGTACACGCCCGAACTGTTCACTCCCACCGAGGACGAACTCACGCTCTCGGCCGCGGGCGTGGCCGTCGATCCGGGCACTGTCCGCGAAGAGTTCGATGCGGTGATCGGCCGGGTACTCCATGCTGCGGAACTCGTTCTGCCGCAGCCTTCCTCCGTCGGCACCGTCGGAGGGCGTGCCGGCCGGCGCGGTATGCATACCGAAGCGCTCGGACTGCTGCTCGCCGAAATGCAGTCTGTTGCGCGGGCCCACCCGGAAGGGAAGTGGTGATCGTGGCCGCCCCGGTGCGCGTGAGCGCTCGCGAATTGGCCGAGTCGGTTCCCGACCCCGAGATGCCGATGCTGACCCTGGCCGATCTCGGTGTCGTCCGCAACGTCGAGGTGAACGCGGACGGTTCGGTGATCGTCACGATCACTCCGACCTACTCCGGCTGTCCCGCAATCGCAACCATGCGTGCCGATATCGAACATCGCCTGACTCGGCACGGCTACTGCGACGTCCGCGTCGATACCACCCTCACCCCGCCCTGGAGCAGCGACTGGATCAGCGAAGCCGGCCGGCGCAAGCTGCGCGAAGCCGGGTACTCGACCCCCGGTCCCGCGCCCCTCCGCACGAACGGCCCCGTGCCGCTCACCCTGACCACCCGGTCCCGCGCGCTGACCTGCCCTCAGTGCGGCTCACCCAGCACAGAACTGATCTCGGAGTTCGGAGCCACCCTGTGCAAGGCCCACTACCGGTGCACGGCGTGCCTCGAACCGTTCGACCACGTGAAGGAAATTTGAGATGACAACCGTCGAATCTCCCGGCACCCGCCGCGCATCCCGCAAGCGCGACTTCCACCAGCTCGAGGTGGCCGACATCGAACACCTGTGCGACGATGCCGTCGCAGTCACCTTCGCCGTCCCCAGCGATCTCACTGCCGAGTTCGACTTCGAGCCCGGACAGTCGCTCACCCTTCGCCGTGTGATCGACGGTGTCGAACACCGCCGGTCCTACTCGATCTGCTCACCGGCCGGTCACTCCCCGCGTGTCGGGGCCCGGCAGGTTCCCGGCGGCCTGTTCTCCACCTGGCTCGTCAACGACGTCCGCGCCGGCGACCGCATCGATGTCCAGGTACCCACCGGCACCTTCGTCGCCGATCCCGACGTCGCCGCGCGCCACCTGTTGATCGCCGCCGGGTCCGGAATCACGCCGATGCTCTCGATCGCGGCGTCCGTGCTCGAGAACCCCGACTCCCGGGTCGTGCTGATCTACGGCAACAGGCGCACCCGCTCGGTGATGTTCACAGAGGAAATCGCCGATCTCAAAGACCGCTACGGCTCCCGACTCGAAGTCATCCACGTGCTGTCCCGCGAGCCGCGCGACGTCGAACTGTTCAGCGGCCGGCTCGACGCCGACCGTCTACGCGGCATCCTTTCCGCGGTCGTCCCCACCTCCGACATCGACGACGTGTGGCTGTGCGGCCCCTACGGCATGGTGACCGACGCACAGGAGGTGCTCGGCGAGTTCGGCATCCCCGGCAGTCGTATCCACCACGAACTGTTCTATGTCGACGACGTTCCCCCGGCGCAAGAGATCCACCGTGAACCCGGCGTCGAAGGTCCCTCCAGTGAGGTCACCATCATTCTCGACGGACGCAGCACCACGGGCACACTCCCCCGAGAACAGAACATCCTCGACGCGGCCGAAGTGATGCGCTCGGACATGCCGTTCGCCTGCAAGGGCGGGGTGTGTGGCACCTGCCGCGCAAAGGTCACCTCGGGCACGGCACAGATGCTTCGCAACTATGCACTCGAAGAAAGCGAAGTTGCTGCCGGATTTGTCCTGACCTGCCAAACCCTCCCGACCGGCGACGCGGTGACCATCGATTTCGACGCCTGACCCCGGTGTGAGCTCGCCTTCGCACGCAGGGCGAACCGAAAAGTGATCGACGCCCGGTTGTCGGCGTAGAGACACCGAACATGTGCCACGGCCATGTGCCACGACGAAAACCATCCCCGTCCACATTCCCGGACACAGATTCCGCGGGCCACCGAAGGCATTGCGCCGCGGCCTTCCGAGCGAACACATTCCTTCCGAGCGAAAACATTGAGGAGCACCCTATGACCGTGCTGCAGGAACAAGCAACGACCAGCGCCATCGAGTTCGCCTCCCGCGACGAGATCTCGGCCCTGCAACTCGAACGACTGCGCTGGTCACTGCAGCATGCGTACGACAACGTGCCGCACTACCGTGCATCCTTCGACGCCGCCGGAGTACACCCGTCGGAACTGAAGGATCTGAAGGACCTGGCGAAGTATCCACTCACCACCAAAGCCGATCTGCGCCAGAACTATCCATTCGGCATGTTTGCCGTTCCGCAGCACGAGGTTGCGCGAATTCATGCTTCCTCCGGTACCACCGGTCGGCCCACCGTCGTCGGTTACACCGCCAAAGACCTGGACAACTGGGCGGATCTGGTCGCCCGCAGCATGCGTGCCGGTGGTGTCCGTCCCGGCGACAAGGTGCACGTGGCCTACGGATACGGCCTGTTCACCGGCGGGCTCGGCGCCCATTACGGAGCGGAGCGGCTCGGCGCCACGGTCATTCCGATGTCCGGAGGCATGACGGACCGGCAGATCCAGTTGATCGAGGACTTCCGGCCGGACGCCATCATGGTGACGCCCTCCTACATGCTCACCATCATCGACGCGATGATCAAGAAGGGAATCGACCCCGCTTCCACATCTCTCCGGAACGGCGTGTTCGGCGCCGAACCGTGGACCGAACAGATGCGCACCGAGATCGAACAGCAGGTCGGCATCGACGCTGTCGACATCTACGGGTTGTCCGAGATCATGGGCCCCGGTGTGGCGATGGAATGCGTCGAAAGCAAAGACGGACTGCATATCTGGGAAGACCACTTCTACCCCGAAATCATCGATCCGATCACCGGGGAGGTGTTGCCCGACGGAGAGGAGGGCGAGTTGGTGTTCACCTCGCTGACCAAGGAAGCACTTCCGGTCATTCGGTACCGCACCCGTGACCTCACCCGCCTGCTGCCCGGCACCGCCCGGTCGATGCGCCGGATGCAGAAGGTCACCGGCCGCACCGACGACATGATCATTCTGCGCGGGGTCAACCTGTTCCCCACCCAGATCGAAGAGCTGATTCTCAACGTGCCGGCCCTGGCCCCACAGTTCCAGTGCGTCCTCGACCGGCCGGGACGGATGGACACCCTGACCGTCCGTGTCGAAGCCCGGCCCGATGTCCCCACCGGACTGCGTGCCCCCGCCGGCGATGCCCTCCAGAAGCTGATCAAGAACCGCATCGGTGTCACCGTGGCTGTCGAGGTCATCGATCCTTCCGGTCTCGAGCGTTCCCTCGGCAAAGCGCGCCGTCTCATCGACAACCGGCCGGACTGAACTCGTAGGTCGTCTCGGCTACCGAATCGGCCGCACCTATCCGGCGCGGCGCGCGGCGGTGACGGCCGCTGCCCCGAGCCTCGGGAAGCGGCCGTCCGAGACCGTGGTGAACGTGTTGCCCATGCGGTTCGTCACGAACGCGATCGACAGACCGGTTTCGGGATCGGCAAAGGCCCCCGAGCCACCGAATCCGTAATGCCCGACGGAACGTAACGGCTGCTCCCGCAACGCAACCCAGCCGGGATGGTAGCCGAGTCGCCAGTTTGCCCGGATCCCGAGCACATAGTCGCGACGGCGGGTCTGCACCTCGAGTAGCTGCGCGACGGTGTCTTCCTTCAGCAGTCGGACGTCGTCGATCGCGCCGCCGTTCGCGAGCGCCGCATACATCCGTGCCAGGGCGCGGGCCGTGAACACACCGTTCCATCCGGGCATCACGGCGTCGTGTGCCTGCGGGCTGCGCATCAGCTCGTCGAATCCTTCGGCCATTCCCGCTTCGGCGAGCCCGCGGACACCGGGCAGACGCGACATGACCGTCGCGGTGGTGGTCCACGGTGCCGGCAGGAAATTGACCTTCGGGAAGACGCGGGCGATGCGATGGCGCTCTTCGTCGGGCACCCGGTACCAGAACTCGTTCATGCCGAGCGGCTCGGCGATCTCCTGGCACACGAGTTCTTCGAAGGACTGCCCGGACGCGCGTGACGCTACTTCCGCGACGAGGTTGCCGTACGTCACGGCGTGATAGCCGGGACCGGTGAGCCTGCGCGGGTCCGGGGGCGTGGCTGCGAGCGCGGCGGCCACAGCGTCCGAGTCGAGCAGCCCGAATCGGCCCGGGACCAAGCCGCGTGCCCGGTGCAGGCCGGCGCGGTGCGACATGAGTTGGCGCACCGTGATGTCGTCCTTGCCGGCTGCCGCGAACTCCGGCCAGTACTCGGCCACCGGGTCGTCGTACGCCACGAGACCGCGTTCGGCCAGCCGGTGCAGCACCGTACTGGCCACCCCTTTACCGGTCGAGAAGGACAGTACGACCGTGTCGCGGGTCCAGCGCCTGTCGCGGGCCGCCCATCCCGCCCACACATCGACCACCGGTTCGCCGTGCAGATAGATGGCAAGTGCACCGCCGCCCTGCGCCGGTTTGTAGAACATCCGGAAAAACAGGTCCACCACCGGCATGAACCTGGGGTCGACGAGCATCTGTGTCGCCGGCAACTCCTCCGCGCTCACCCACCGTCTCCTCACCGTATGCACCGGAACCGTGCATCGGACCGCGTATACACCGAAACCAGCACGCGTGATCGCTCCTTGACCCGATGGTAGGGCCAGCTGTCGACGGACGGGGACGTTCGACCGGTTCGGCGTCGGGAGTTCGTCCCTCGGGGCCGGTCCCTGCACACCCGCCTCATTCGGTGTAAGGATGGACGTCATGACGATCGTGCAGAACTCGGAGACCCGATCCGGAATCGACCTCGCCCACGTCGACGAGGGCACCCGCGCCCAGGACGACCTGTTCGAGCACGTCAACGGCCGATGGCTCGCCGAACATCGGATTCCCGCGGACCGGGCGCTCGACGGCGCGTTCCGCACACTGGCCGACAAGGCCGAGGTGGATGTGCGCACGATCATCGAGGAGGCCGCCGCATCGGACGCCGCTCCCGGTAGCGATGCGCAGAAGATCGGCGACCTGTTCACCAGCTTCATGGGCACGGAGACGGTCGAGGCCGCCGGTTTCGAGCCGATCGCCGACGAACTGGCGGCTGTGGCCGGCGCCGACGATCGCGCCGCGCTGGCCGCGGTGCTCGGCCGGTTGCAGCGCGTCGGGGTGGGGGGCGCGATCGGCCACTATGTCGACACCGATTCGAAGAACTCCGAGCGCTACCTCGTGCACATCGCGCAGGCCGGCCTGGGACTGCCCGACGAGTCGTACTACCGCGAGGAGAACTACGCCGAGATACGCGACCAATACCTCGCGCATATCGGCCGGATGTTCGCGCTCGCCGGATCGGACCATGACCCGGCGCGGGTGCTGACGCTCGAGACGAAGCTGGCGGCGGGTCACTGGGACGTGGTCAAGCGCCGCGACGCCGACCTCACCTACAACCTGGTCACCCTCGACTCGTTGATCGCCGATCATCCGCAGTTCGACTGGACCGGATGGATCGGCGCGACCGGCGCGACCACCGAGCAGTGGAACGAGATCGTGGTCCGGCAACCGAGCTTCCTCGACACGTTCGCGCAGCTGTGGGCCGGCGAATCGCTCGACGATTGGAAGGCATGGGCTGCATGGAATGTGCTGCGGGCCCGTGCCCCGTATCTGACCGAGGCCGTCGTCGAGGAGAATTTCGGCTTCTACGGCCGGACGCTGACCGGCGCGCAGGAGATCCGCGACCGCTGGAAGCGCGGGGTGTCGCTGGTCCAGGACCTTCTCGGAGAAGCCGTCGGCAAGCTCTACATCGAACGTCATTTCCCGGCGGAGGCGAAGGCCCGCATGCAGGTGCTCGTGGAGAACCTGAAGGAAGCGTATCGGCGCAGCATCACCGACCTCGAGTGGATGAGTCCCGCCACGCGCGACGCCGCGTTGCGCAAGCTCGACAAGTTCACCCCGAAGGTCGGCTATCCGGACAAGTGGCGCGACTACTCGGCCGTGAACATCACGCCCGACGATCTGGTCGGCAACTATCGCAGCGGCTTCGCAGCCGAGTACGACCGGGAGTTGGGCAAGCTCGGTGGGCCTGTGGATCGCGACGAGTGGTTCATGACGCCGCAGACGGTCAATGCCTACTACAACCCGGGAATGAACGAAATCGTCTTCCCTGCAGCGATTCTCCAGCCGCCCTTCTTCGACCTGCATGCCGATGACGCCGCGAACTACGGCGGGATCGGTGCGGTCATCGGCCACGAGATCGGGCACGGGTTCGACGATCAGGGCGCCAAGTACGACGGCGACGGAAATCTCGAGAACTGGTGGACCGATTCGGACCGCACCGAATTCGGTAAGCGCACCGCCGCTCTGATCGCGCAGTACGACGAGTTCGAGCCCAAGGCGCTCTCCGGGCACCGCGTCAACGGCAGCTTCACGATCGGCGAGAACATCGGCGATCTGGGTGGACTGTCGATTGCACTGAAGGCGTACGAGATCGCACTGGACGGCAAGCAGGCGCCGGTGCTCGACGGCCTGACCGGTCTGCAGCGGGTGTTCTTCGGGTGGGCACAGGTGTGGCGGACGAAGGTCCGCGACGAGGAGGCGCTGCGACGCCTCGCGGTCGACCCGCATTCACCCCCCGAGTTCCGCTGCAACGGCGTGGTACGCAACATCGACGCGTTCTACGACGCATTCGACGTCGAGCCCGACGACGCGCTCTACCTCGAACCCGCGGAGCGCGTGAAGATCTGGTAACCAGACAAAGCAGACAGGGCCCCGCGCATCGAGCATGCGTGGGGCCCTGTTGACGAACCGTCGAAAAATCTCTTTCGAGTTGTCACCCATCCCCCTGTGTCGCGGCTCCGAATACCCCACAGACGGCGCAGTGCCGGCGACCTGACGACCTCGGTCGGTACGGTGACAACGAGAAGGAGCAGTCCTCATGCGCGCACGGGCAGGAACCTGACCATGGCCACTCCCACCGCTGATTCTCCTCGGAACGGTGGTCTGCACCCGGCCACGGCAGGAGTGGGATTTCTTCAGATGTTCATGGATGCAAGCCGTCGTGTAGAGAACAGAACGTTGCCCGAATCGAGGGACGAATCATTCCAGGAAACCTTCGCCACGGACGATCGGCGGCTCCCATGAGAACCTCCTCGGTGCACACGCACCACGCGACCGGCGGTCGATCATGAAGGCCGTGACGGGCCGTGTCGATTCGGTAGTCGTGGTCGGAGCCGGGCTCGCCGGTCTCGCTGCTGCGCTCCATCTCACCGGCGCGGGAAAACAGGTCACCGTCCTCGAGCGGGAGAGCACGGTCGGCGGACGGGTCGGCACCTACCGGGTACACGACGATTCCGGTCGTTACCTGTACGACATCGACAACGGCGCCAGCGTCCTCACCATGCCCACCTTGATCGCCGACGCACTCGCCGCAGTGGGTGAGTCCTTCGATTCGACCACGCCCGCGCTCACGTTGGCCGAACTGTCCCCGAGTTACCACGCCCGCTACGCCGACGGCAGTTCCCTGAATGTGTACTCCGATCCGTCCCTGATGGCAGCCGAGGTCGAAAGAGTCTGCGGCCCCGACGAAGCCGACGGATACCGTAAGCTGCGGCGCTGGCTCGAATCGATCTTCGACACCGAGTTCGACCGCTTCATCGATTCCAACTTCGATTCACCGCTCGATCTCGTGTCGTCCCCCTCGGCCCTGCGCGACACGGCCACTCTGGCACGGCTGGGGGGCTTCGGCCGTCTCGGACCGCGGGTCGGATCCTTCGTCCGAGACGAACGGCTGCGACGCATCTTCACGTTCCAGGCGTTGTATGCGGGAATGGCCCCGTCGAAGGCGTTGGGCGTGTACGGCGCCATCGCGCACATGGACACCTCGCTCGGAGTCTTCTTTCCGGTGGGCGGCATGTCCGCCATCGCCGAGGCAATGGCCGATGCGCTCATCCGCCACGGTGGATCGGTGCATACCGGTGCAGAGGTATCCGGGCTGGACATCGAGGACAAACGCGCGACGGGCGTCCGGACTGCGGACGGTCGCCGGTTCGCGTGCGATGCACTCGTGCTCACCCCGGACCTTCCGGTGGTCGACCGACTGCTCGACCGCGCAGGCGTCACCTCCGCGGGCCGGAGGCGGGGTTCTTCCGTCGCGTCGCCGTCGGC
Source organism: Rhodococcus chondri (assembly GCF_036327435.1). Classification (NCBI taxonomy): domain Bacteria; kingdom Bacillati; phylum Actinomycetota; class Actinomycetes; order Mycobacteriales; family Nocardiaceae; genus Rhodococcus; species Rhodococcus chondri. The sequence continues at coordinate 29,675 of NZ_JAUZMZ010000002.1, forward strand.
CGTCGTCTTCCACGGCACGGTTCCCACCGAGGTGACGGAGTCGTGGCCGTCGGCCGCCCACCACACCATCGATTTCGGCGAACAGTGGTCCGAGACGTTCGCCCGCATCACCGCGCCCCGCGGTCGCGGAAAACTGATGGAGGACCCGTCCCTGCTGATCACCCGGCCCGCTGTGACCGATCCGGCGCTGCACGTCGTCCGCGACGGTGTCCGGAGCGAACCGGTCTCCATCCTGGCGCCCTGTCCGAACCTTGCCGGCGCTCCACTGGATTGGACCAGGATGGGCGTGCCGTACATGCGGGAGATTCAGATCGCATTGGAGCAGCGGGGTTACCGGAACTTGACGACATCGATGGTTGTCGACCGTCTCGACACCCCGCAAACCTGGCTGGACAAGGGAATGCTCGACGGCAGTCCGTTCTCCGCGGCACACGTGTTCCGTCAGACCGGACCGTTCCGGCGCAAGAACCTCGTTCGAGGCCTCGGCAACGTCGTCCTGGCCGGATCGGGCACCACCCCCGGTGTCGGTGTACCGACGGTTCTCATCTCGGGAAGGCTTGCCGCCGAACGGATCACCGGGTCGAGCGGGAATGAACCGTCGCAAGCACGCAGCATCGCACACTCAGGCCTCTCACCGATCGGAGTCGATCGTGGGTGAACTCGACATGATCGACCCGAGGCTCCACCACGCCTACCGGTTGTGCCGCGAACTGAACGAGCGCCACGGGAAGACATACTTCCTCGCGACAAGGCTTCTGCCCGCCGCCAAGCGGGCGGGCGTGCATGCGCTCTACGGTTTCGCGCGCATGGTCGACGACATCGTCGACGTCGATGTCGAATCGGATCGCGTCGCCGCCGCGAAACTCGACGCCTTCGAACACCGCATCAGGGAAGCACTCGACGGGCGGCCCCTGGGGCGCAGCAGATCCGACCTCGTACTCAGCGCATTGGTGGATACCACTGCGAGGTACAACATTTCGCACGAGTACTACTACGCTTTCCTGCACTCGATGCGGATGGACATACCCGGAACGGAGATGTTCCGGTCGAGATATCGCACGATGGACGAACTGTCGGAGTACATGTACGGTTCTGCCGCTGTCATCGGGTTGGAGATGCTCCCCATTCTGGGCACCGAAGCAGACCGTGACGCAGCCGCCGAGCCGGCGGCCGCGCTGGGCGAAGCCTTCCAGTTGACGAACTTCATCCGCGATATGGGCGAGGATCTCGACCGTGACCGGATCTATCTGCCGACCGACGAACTGAACGCCTTCGGAGTCGACGAGGATCTACTGCACTACTGCCGGACCACCGGTCGCAACGACGTCAGACTCGACCGCGCACTCGCACACCTGATCGCACACACCCGGACGGTGTACCGGAAGGCCGAACCGGGCATCGACATGCTCGACGCGGTGGTGCGGCCCGCGATGCGCACCGCATTCGTGTTGTACGGCGACATCCTGCGAGAGGTGGAGGACAGCGGATACCGCGTGCTCCACCAGCGGGCACGCGTACCCCAGCGGCGCCGACTGTCGGTGGCGGCGCCTCGGCTGGCAGAAGCCGGGTGGGTCGCCCTCCACGCACGGTTGGCGCTGCGAGGCAGGATCCGCACCCGCTCCGGACAGCCCGGCACCTGACCGACGCCGACCGGCGACCGTGCACTCCGCGCTCGCGGAGGTTCTGTCCGGCCGAGGCCGGTCAGCCCAGACGTCCACCGTTGATCGGCACACCGCGCGCCGCGAGCCACGGCGCCGGGTCGATCTTGGTTCCGTTGGCGTGCCACACCTCGAAGTGGAGGTGGGGGCCGGTCGACTGGCCGCGGTTACCCATCGTGGCGATCTGCTGTCCCGCATGGACCTGCTGTCCGGCCGAGACCAGCGACCGGTCGATGTGACCGAAGACGGCGATGGTGCCGTCGTCCTGTGCGATGCGCACCCACAGTCCGAATCCGGAGGCGGGACCGCTCTCGAGCACGGTGCCGTTGGTGACCGACAGGATCGGGGTGCCGATGGAGTTGGCGATGTCGATACCGTTGTGGCTCGTGCCCCACCGCGGCCCGAAGCCGGAGGTGAAGGTACCGGCCGCCGGGAACGCAACGGCCGGTCGACGCGCCGCTTCCTCACGCGCCGCCTGCTCGGCCGCCTCACGTGCAGCCTGCGCCGCCGCCTGCTCGGCCGCCTCGCGAGCGATACGGTCCGCTTCGGCCTGGAGAGCGGCAGCCTCGGCGAGACGCTGTGCCTCACGCTCGGTGGCGCGGCGCAACTTCTCGGCGTAGTCGGCGGACTCGACGCCGGCGACCTTCAAGACCTGCGGCGCGGTGGACAGCGATTCGGTCGTGCCGGTCCATGCAGCACCCGTCTCGACGCGGGCAGGCTGGTTGGTGGCGTGTGCTGCGGTGGTTCCGGTCAGGGTCACGGTTCCGGCGACGAGCGCCACTGATGCCCATTTGCCCACACGAGCTGCCTGACGGCGCCGGGTGGGGCGGGCGTTGGTGATGTTCTCGGGGGTGAAAGACAAAACAGGTTTCCTCTGCGACGGGCCCTCAATAACGAACGGGTTACGATTTCGTCACAGACTACTACCCAACCCGCGATTCAGAGCGCGTCGTGTTGACAAAAAAGAGACCGATCGGGAATGAACCGCCCGATTGCGGCTTCACCCGAGTCACATGAACCACACACGACCTCGTCGGTTTCGGCCCGCGGCCACGCGAAAGTGACGGAGGTCATGGCTTCGAAGGTTCCGGCGGTGGGTACTCGCGGGGTTGCGGAGACTGCGTGTAACCCTCCCTGAGGCGGGTAGCCCGCACTCATGACGAACTCCACGCCCGTCCCCGCCCCGGAGCGGTTCGCGATAGTGACCGGCGCCGACTCGGGTATCGGTCGCGCCGTGGCGGAACTACTCGCATTCGACGGATTCGACGTCGGCATCACCTTTCACACCGACGAAACCGGCGCACACGACACCCGGTCGGCAATCGAAGAGCGTGGCGGCCGCTGTGTCGTGCACCGGCAGGATCTGACCCGTCCGGACACTGCCGACGTCATCGACACCCTCGCGGACGAGCTCGGCGGGCTCGGCGTACTGGTGAACAACGCCGGCACCGGCCACAGCGACCACATCTTCGACGTGACCTACGAGCGGTGGCGTGAAGTCCTCGCGACCGACCTCGACGGCCCGTTCCTGTGCGCACAGCGCGCCGCTCGGCGCATGGTCGACTCCGGCCGGGGCGGGCGCATCATCAACGTCACGAGCGTGCACGAGCATGTACCGCGCCTGGGAGCCGCGGCGTACTGCAGCGCGAAGGCGGGCCTGGGAATGCTCACCCGCTGCCTCGCCCTCGAACTGAGCCGGCACGGAGTACTGGTCAATTCGGTTGCTCCCGGTGAAATCTCGACGCCGATGACGGGAATGGACGAATCCCAGGCCTATCACGAGGAGCGCCCCGGCAATCCCGTCGGTCGACCCGGCCACGTCAACGAGGTCGCAGCGGTGGTCGCGTTCCTCGCGTCACCGCGGTCTTCCTACGTGACCGGATCCTCGGTGACCGTCGACGGCGGACTCACGCTCATGGCCGCCCACGGACACGACAACGCCGGGTCCGCGTGGCGCGAACTGTGAGACCGCGCCGGCCACCCCACCGCATCGTCCCTGTACCGAGAAATGTCACTGCACCGCGAAACGCAAGCCGAAGTTGTCGAACGTCACGGGCAACGGGGCGCCCGGATCGGGTTTCACGTCGGACACGAGCGTGAATTCCGCATCGTCGAGCAGCCGGGAGAGAAAGGTGCTCACGGCGAACAGCACGATATTGCGGCCGGGGCATGCCGTCGGACCGGCACTGAACGGCACGAGCTGCGGATACTGTTCGGCACGGCCGTCGAGCCAGATCTCCGGCTCGAACGTGTCGGCGAACGGCAGGTCGTCGGCCCGGTGGAAGGCCGACGACAAGATGACGAAGGCAGTGCCGGCCGGGATCGTGTAGCTGCCCTTCGAGTCTTCCCACGTGGTCTCGGTAACCGAATCACGCAGGATGACCGGAGTCGTGGGCCACAGCCGGGTCGCTTCCAGCACGCATCCACGCAGGTAGTCCAAGGTGCGGGGAGCTCCGGGCGCGGCGGCGGCCTGCTCCGCCGCGACGCGGGCGCGCTGTTCGGGGTGAGTGGAGAGCACCGCAAGCGTGCGGGCCGCGACCATCCCTGCCGCGTCGAACGCGAACAGCCAGTGCGGTATCTGCCCCACCGCGTCGACCGAGGCCGGTGCCGGCAGGTCGCGGATCACCCCCGCGAGGCTCGTCGACGGCGCGTCGGCCACGGACCTGTGGAGCCGTTCACCGAAACGGTCGCGGAGACGGTGCCGGACGGGGTGCGCGAACGACCAGTTGCCGTTGGAGCGCAGTGTCCACAGTTCGTCGGTCAGTGTCGTGTCGTCGCGCGCGGCGTCCCCGAAGGTGATGCGCCGGACGAGGCGCCACCAGGCGCGGACGAAGTCGGGCGCGGCGACTTCGCCTCTGCACGCGGCGTGCCGGACCAGCGTCTGCGCTTCGACCTCGATGATCGGCGTCAGCTCCCCTGCCAGGTGGTGCAGCGCGTGCTCGGGTTCGAGCGCCGACTCGTTGAGCGCACGGCGCTGCGCGCGGATGTCTCCGCGGGAGATCAGCACTCCACGGGGCTGGAAGGGGCTCAGCGCCGCGACCTTCTCTTTGTTGGCGGCCGTGAAGGCGTGGGTCTCGGTGCGCAGGATCCTGTCGACATCCCGGCTCGACAGCACGATCGCGAGCGCGCGTCCCGGAACGGACATGGGCAGCGGCCCCTCCCCATACCGGTCGCGCAACCGGGGGACGGCGCCGACGACCGCCGCGTCGGACTGCAGTTTCTCGGCGAGCCCCATCATCCGCCGCCGCCGCGCGATCGGCCCGACCGCCACGAACGGTGCGACTACGGTGCCGAACAGTCGGGCTGTGTCGGCCGCTGAGGCACGCCGCTCCCGCAGGTCGGCGTCGGTCTTCGCTGTGGGTACAGGCACGGTCGCTCCTGGCGTGTCGGCGTCGGGGTAACGACAGGATGGCCGGTCGCGTGAACCCTCAAACCCACGTCACTTGCTGCGGCGAAGCACCTTGTCTGCCGCTTCCCAGTGCTCGTCGGCAACCCACAGCCGGGCGAATGCGTCGACGGCTTCGGCCGGAGTGGCGCCCTTCAGGATCCGCTTGATCTCTCCCGCGGGACTGTTGGTCAGCGACCGTGCGAGCGTGCGCCAGCCCTCGTCGAAGGACTCGCGCGGCAGCACCTTGTCGACCAGGCCGACGCGCTGGGCCTCTTCGGCACCGAGGATGGTGCCGGATCCGGCGAGCATGAGGGCCCTGCCGCGTCCCACCAGGGCAGCGAGGCGTTCGGCGCCGCCCCAGGCAGGCATGATGGCCAGGGACACCTGGTTGAACCCGATCTTGATGTCGTCCGCCGCGACCCGGATATCTGCCGCTACGGCGACCTCGGCGCCGCCGCCGAGGGCGTGGCCGTTGAGTGCGGCGATCACGGGTGCGGGAAATTCACCGAGCCGGTCGCAGATCGAGCGCATCCGGCGTGCCATGTCGGCAGCCTGCTCGAGGGTACGCAGGCGGCTCAACTCCTTGAGATCACCGCCGGAGACGAAGGCGCGGTCGCCCGCGCCGCGGATGACCAGGGCTTGCGCTCCCTCGGCGGAATCGAGCACCTTCTCCAGCTGGTCCATGGTCTCGGGCGCGATCGCGTTGCGGGCGTGTGGCCGGTCGATGGTGACGATCGCGAGGCCGTCGTCGAGTTCGAGCTCCACCATGGCTTCATTCTCCCAGATGATATTGGAATTCTAGTTGTAGGAGAATAACATGTTCACTGCTGACGAACGTCAGCCGGACTCCGCTGCGCCGCGGCCACCTCGGCGTGGCTCCGACCCCGGACACTGGAGCTCTCACCATGCGGCAGATACCTCCCGAGTTGGTCGAACGCTACGAAAGAGAAGGGTGGTGGACGCGAGACACGCTCGGAGACCTCCTCGCGCGGGGCCTGAAGGCCACACCGGACACCGAATTCCGGATCCACTCGGCGGTGCGCCCGTGGGAGGGCACCTTCGCCGATGTCGAACACGTTGCCCGCCGGCTCGCAGCGGGACTGCACAGGCGGGGAGTCGGCGCCGGAGACGTGATCGCGTTCCAACTCCCCAACTGGATGGAGGCTGCAGCGGTCTTCTGGGCGTCGTCGTTCCTCGGCGCCGCCGTTGTTCCGATCGTCCACTTCTACGGCCCCAAGGAACTCGGATACATCCTGCGCGAGGCCCGGCCGAAGGTCTTCGTGGGCGCAGAGCGATTCGGGCACATGGAGTTCCAGCCCGACCTGTGCGCGGACGTGCCGATCGTAGGCGTAGTCGGTCGAGACTTCGACGACCTGCTCGACGACGCACCGTTCGAAGGTGTCCAGCCGGCGGATCCGGCCGGGCCCGCCCTGCTGGCCTTCACTTCCGGTACGACGAGCGACCCGAAGGGCGTGATCCACAGCCACCGGAGTCTCGGCTGCGAGACACGTCAACTCGCCGCGCGCTATCCGGCGGATCGCGGCAAGCAACTCACCGGGGCACCGGTGGGGCACTTCATCGGAATGGTCAACGCGTTCCTGATTCCGGTACTCGACGGCAGCCCGATCAACCTCATCGACGTGTGGGACCCCGCCCGGGCGATCGAACTGATGGAGAGTGACGAGCTCGTGGTCGGCGGTGGCGCAACGTATTTCATCACGAGTCTGATCGATCATCCGAACTGGGATCCGGAACGGCATCGGCAGTACATGAAGTACGTGGGACTCGGCGGCTCGACCGTTCCCGCCACGGTGACGCGCCGCCTGGCCGACCTGGGGATGATCGTGTTCCGCGCGTACGGCAGTACCGAGCATCCGTCGATCACCAGCTCGCTGGTCACCGACCCGGAGGACAAGCGGCTCTACACCGACGGAAACGCCGCGCCCGGAGTCGAAATCCGCTTGACCGACGACGGCGAGATCCTCAGTCGCGGACCGGATCTGTGTGCCGGGTACACGAATCCGGAATTGACCGCGAAGGCGTTCGATGCCGATGGCTGGTACCACACCGGCGACATCGGCATTCTCGACGCGGACGGCTTCCTCACCATCACCGATCGCAAGGCCGACTTCATCATCCGCGGTGGCGAGAACATCAGCGCGCTCGAAGTGGAGGAAGTCCTGCTCGGCATGCCCGGAATCGCCGAGGCGGCCGTGGTGGCAGTGCCCGACGAGCGTCTCGGCGAGCATGCCGCCGCGGTGCTGCGACTGCGTCCCGGACACACCCTTCCGACGCTCGACGAGGTACGGGCACAGTTCAAGGCCGCCGGGCTCGCGAAGCAGAAGTGGCCCGAAGAGCTCCACGAGGTGGACGACTTCCCCCGCACTGCCAGCGGCAAGATCCAGAAATTCGTGGTTCGGCGGGATATTGCCACGGTCAGATAAAGAGAATATTGTTCTCGCAACAGGAGAAGGAGGATCTAAATGACCACGAACGATCTGCCGTACCCGCTGTTCGACGCAGACAACCACCTGTACGAGACCGAGGAAGCCCTGACCAAGTTCCTCCCGGAGAAGTACAAGGGGGCGATCCAGTACGTCCAGGTCAACGGCCGCACCAAGATCGCGATTCGCGGCCAGATCAGCGAGTACATCCCCAACCCCACCTTCGAGGTGGTCGCGCGACCCGGCGCGATGGAGGACTACTTCAAGAACGGCAACCCCGAGGGCAAGAGCAAGCGCGAGATCTTCGGTAAGCCGATGAAGTCGATCCCCGCCTTCCGCGAGCCGGCCGCGCGCCTCGAACTCATGGACGAGCTCAACATCGACCGCACCCTCATGTTCCCGACGCTGGCCAGCCTCGTCGAGGAGCGCATGCGCGACAACCCCGAACTGATCCACGCGGTCGTCCACTCGCTCAACCAGTGGCTGTACGAGACCTGGGGCTTCAACTACAAGGACCGCATCTTCACCGTCCCCGTCATCAGCCTGCCCATCGTCGAGAAGGCGATCGAAGAGCTGGAGTGGTGCGTCGAACGCGGCGCCAAGGCGATCCTGGTGCGTCCCGCACCGGTGCCCGGCTACAAGGGACCGCGCTCGTTCGCACTCCCCGAGTTCGATCCGTTCTGGAAGCGGGTCGTCGAGCTCGACGTCCTGGTCACCCAGCACTCCTCCGACAGCGGCTACGCACGGTACAACCAGGAGTGGGACGGCACGGGCGAAGAGATGCTCCCGTTCGTCACCAACGCATTCCGGATGGTCAGCGAATGGCGCCCGATCCAGGACGCCGTCGCGTCGTGGGTGTGCCACGGTGCACTGTTCCGCTTCCCCGAGCTGCGGATCGCGGTCATCGAGAACGGCGCCTCCTGGCTCCCGCACGTGCTGCAGACACTCGCCGACGTCTACAAGAAGGCGCCGGAGGGATTCGGCATGCAGGACCCGGTCGCGGCCATCAAGCGCAGCATCCACGTCAGCCCGTTCTGGGAAGAGGACTTCAGCAAGCTGACCGCGCTCATCGGCGCCGAGCGTGTGCTGTTCGGTTCCGACTACCCGCATCCGGAAGGCCTTGCCGAGCCGACCACCTACATCAGCCACATCCAGAACCTCAGCCTCGAAGACCAGGCTCTGGTCATGGGTGGAAACCTCGCGAGGCTTCTGAAGGTATGAACTGGCAGACCATCCCCCGGATGGTCCTGAGTGCGGGCGACCGCTTCGGTGAGGCCGAAGCGGTCGTCGACGGGGACGTCCGGATCACCTTCACCGAACTCACCCACCGTGTCCGGCGGGCCGCAGGTGCCTTCGCCGCGGCCGGCATCGACAAGGGTGATCGGGTGGCGATCTGGGCTCCCAACTCCGCCGAGTGGATCGTCGCGGCCTTCGGGCTGCTGACCGCCGGCGGAGTCCTCGTACCGGTCAACACCCGGTACCGGGAGCAGGAGGCCGACGACATCATCCGTCGCAGCGGAGCAAAAGCCGTGCTGGTCGAGAAGGGCTTCCTCGACCAGCAGTACCCGGTCTCCGCGGATGTGCCCGTGTTCGATCTGAAATCCGGCTTCCTTTCCGAGGGAGAGCCGTTCGAACGCGAGGTGAGCGGCGACGACATCGCCGACATCATGTACACCTCGGGCACCACCGGACGCCCCAAGGGCGTGCAGATGAACCATCGTCAGACACTCCGAATGTTCTCGGAGTGGTGCGATCTCGCCGATCTCCGGGAGGGCGATCGGTACATGATCGTCAATCCGTTCTTCCACATGTTCGGGTACAAGGCCGGGCTGATCGCCTCCGTCATCCGAGGAGCGACCGTTCTCCCGGTACCCGTGCTCGACGTCGACAGGGTTCTCGATCTCGTGGAACGAGAGAAGGTGACCATGCTGCCCGGTCCGCCGACGCTGTACCAGTCGCTTCTGTCGGCGCACGCCACCGGCCGCTGGGATCTGTCGTCGCTGCGCGCGGCGGTGACCGGCTCCGCGGACATCCCGGTGGAACTCATCCGCCGGATCCGCAACGAGCTGCCGTTCGAAACGATCATGACCGGTTACGGACTGAGCGAGGCCGGCACGGCGACCGCGTCGCGTCCCGGCGACACGTTCGAGCAGATCGCCACGACCGTCGGCACACCGTGCGACGGCGTCGAGATCCGCATCGCCGACGACGGCGAAGTCCTCATCCGCGGGTACAACGTGATGCAGGGCTATCTCGACGATCCGGAGGCCACCGCCGAAACGATCGACCCGGACGGCTGGCTGCACACCGGCGACCTGGGAAGCATGGACGCAGAGGGCCGCCTCCGCATCATCGGTCGTAAGAAGGACATGTTCATCGTCGGAGGTTTCAATGCCTACCCCGCCGAGATCGAGGGTTTCCTGCTCCAACATCCCGCCGTCGATCAGGTCGCCGTGATCGGCGTTCCCGACGATCGGCTCGGACAGGTCGGCAAGGCGTTCGTCGTATCGGACGCCCCTGTCCCACCCACCGAGCTGATTGCGTGGAGTCGCGAGCGCATGGCGGGTTTCAAGGCGCCGCGCTATGTGGAGTACATCGACTCACTCCCACTGAATGCGACCGGCAAGGTCATGAAGGAACTACTGCGGTAGACAAAGTACTGCGGTAGACGAATACCGCAGTACCCAAGAACTCGGTGTGCGGAGGTGTCTCCCGATGGCCCCCCGCACACTGCTCAACGATCCACTCGACGATCCATCCGATGAAGGAGGCGAAATGACCGACGAAGCAGCGATGCTCGCTTTTGCCCTGAAGTGGCGCCATTGGAACGGCGGCCCCGACGAAGACATCTTCGTCGCATTCGGGATCACGTCGCAGGAGTACTTCCACCGCCTGCGCGTGCTCCTGACGAAGCACCGGTGGAATCAGCTCGAACCGAAGACCCTGGAACAACTCGTACGCATCTGCGACGAGAGGATCCACACGGCCGAGGTCCGGACGATCGGACACAGGGACCGGTCGCGTCACGTGTCGTCGGAGCATCCACTCAGCAGACTGTCGGCCTGACCAGGTCAACGGATCCGGAAACCGTTCCGGGCCCTGCGATCTCGTCAGCGGGAGGCGTGTCCGGCGACCACACGTTGCGGGGCGCGGGCTCCTGGTCGTGCATCACGGATGGCCATCGTCGCCGCGGCCGCGACCAGTGCGGTCGCGCCACCGATCAGAAGACCTGTGAGGAAACCATTCTCGCTGGGAATCACTTCTGCGCCGAACTCGACGCTCATCTGCGCCAGCACGACCCCGGCCACGGCGGCGGATGCGGTACCGCCCACGGAACGCAGCAAAGTGTTGACGCTGTTCGCCGAGGAGATTTCGGATTGTGGCACCGCACTCATGATCAAGGTGGGAATCGCGCCGTACGCCAAGCCGATACCCGCGGCGATGGCGCAGGTGATCACCAGCAGTCCCCACGAGGATCCCATCAGGAAAACCGAGGAACCATACGCCCCGGCCATCACCAGGCAGCCGGCGCACAGGGTCACCCTGGGGCCGCGCACCGTCGTCAGGCGTGCCCCCAGCGGCGAGACCGCCATCATCAGCAGTCCGGCAGGAGCGCACCACAGTCCCATCACCACCATCGACTGGCCCAGTCCGTATCCCGTCGCTTCGGGCAACTGCCGGATCTGAGGGACGAGCAGCGCTTGGAAATACATCGAGAATCCGATCAGGACGGTGACGATATTCGTCATCAGAACTCGATTCCCCACGGACACCCGCAGGTCCACCAGCGGTGTCCGGGTCCGTAGTTCCCACCGTCCCCACATCAGAAACACGATGACCGACACGGCCAGCAGGACCGAGGTTTCGGTGCTCGCCCAGCCCCAGTCGCCGCCCTTGGACACCGCCAGCAGCAGACACACCAGTGCTATCGCGACGCCGAGTGCGCCGAACACGTCGAACCGGCCCGTCGTGCCGTGAACGGGTGTGTCCGGCACCAGCCATCCGATGAGGACGGCGATCAACACGCTCAGAATGCCCACACCCCAGAACAACACGCGCCAACTGGTGGTCTGCGCAACGATTGCGGCGAGCGGCAATCCGAGGGCTCCACCGATTCCCAGCGACGAACTCATCAGCGCGATCGAAGACCCCAGGCGCTCGGGCGGCACCAGGGAACGGAGCGCGCTGATCCCCAGCGGCACGATGCCGAAGCCCGCTCCCTGGAGCGCCCGGCCGACGAGCATGGGTCCCAGCGTGGACGACAACGCGCACAGGAACGACCCGGCGATGAGCGGAATCGTGCACACCAGCAATATCCGGCGTACCCCGTACATATCTCCGAGCCGGCCGGTGACGGGTGTCGCGACGGCTCCCGAGAGCAGCGTCACCGTGACCACCCACGAGGCGTTGGACGGGCTGGTCCCGAGCAGGCTCGGCAGTTGGCCGAGAAGCGGGATCACCAGGGTGGACATGAGGGTGGTGACGATGCCGGCATACACCAGTACCCAGATCGTGCGGCCTGGGCGGCCGACCGGACTCGCGGTGTCCACTGAGACCCTTCTGTTGGGGTTCGACATGCCGGGGACCGACACCGCTACCGGTGTCCGGTCCTTCCGCTACAGCGAATCTGCTTTCGCGAACTCGGTCTCCGTGACGTCGAACAGGTTCTCACGACCGAGCACCGACGGGAGCGGGAAATGGCACGCCGCGAACTGGCCGGGCCGGACCTCACGCATCTCGGGTTCCTCGTCGGCGCAACGGTCCTGCGCGTATGGGCAGCGGGTCCGGAAGCGGCACCCGGACGGTGGTGACAGCGGCGACGGTACGTCCCCGCCCAGGGCCGGACCGGCGAACGCCTTCTCGGGATCGGTCAACGGCACCGAATCCAGCAGCGCCCGGGTGTACGGATGCGCGGGATCGTCGTAGAGCTCGATCGAATCCCCGAATTCGCACACCTTGCCGAGATACATCACCATCACGTTGTCGCTGACCGTGCGGACCACACCCAGGTCGTGAGCGATAAATACGACGGTGAGATCGAATTCGGCCTTGAGTTCCTCGATGAGATTGAGAATCTGCGCCTGCACCGACACGTCGAGCGCGGAGACCGGCTCGTCGCAGATGAGCAAACGCGGATTCAGTGCCAGCGCACGGGCGATGGCCACGCGCTGCGCCTGACCTCCGGACAGCTGTCGCGGCAGAATCTCGGCGAAGCGCTCGCTGCCCAGACCCACCTGGTCGAGGACGGCCTTCGAGGTCGATTCTCGTTCCGACGCCGGCGCACCGGCCACTGCCATCCCCTCGACGACGATGTCCTTCACCGAGCGCCGCGGATTCAGTGAGGCGACGGGATCCTGGAAGATCATCTGCATGTCGCGGCGCAGCGACCGCATGCGCTTTTCCGGCGCCTGCTCGATCCATTCCTCGCCGAAGCGGATCCGGCCGGCCGTCACCCTGTCCAGCCGGAGAACCGCACGACCGGTAGTGGACTTGCCGCACCCGGATTCCCCGACGATACCGAGGGTTTCACCCGGCAGGATATCGAAACTGATCTTGGATACGGCCTGGACCGTCCCCGCATCGGTCGGATACTCGACCACCAGATCCTGCACACTCAGCAGGGCTTGCTCACCGCGCAGATGAGCGCTACCGCTACCAGCCATGGGATTCACCTCCGGGAACAGCACCCGCCGGGACGGCAACAGGGCGCAGACAGGCCACTTGATGATCGATACCCGCGGATTCGAGGGTCGGCGGGGCCACACCGCACCCATCGTCCGCATGCGCGCAGCGAGGCGCGAACCGGCACCCGTCGGGCGGTGAGGTCGGATCGGGCAGCGAACCCTCGATCAGTCGCAGCGGCGCGTGCCGCTCGTGGTCGATGGTGGGAGTGGCACCGAGAAGCGCATGCGTGTACCGATGCATGGGCGCGTCGAACACTTCGCGGGTGGAACCGACCTCGGCCAGCTTGCCCGCGTACATGACCGCCACCCGATCCGTCCGGCCTGCAACGACGGCGAGGTCGTGGCTGATGAGCATCATGGCCATGTTCCGGTCGCGCTGGACGCGGCGCAGCAGATCGAGAATCTGCCGCTGAATGGTCACGTCCAGCGCGGTGGTGGGTTCGTCCGCGATCAACAGGTCCGGCTCACACGCCAGCGCAATCGCGATCATGACGCGCTGGCGCATGCCACCCGACATTTCGTGCGGATAATTGCTCAGCCGCTTCTCCGGGTCGGGCACGCCGACCTCCTCGAGCAGGCGCAGCGCGCGGTCGTGGGCCTCCGATTTGCCGACACCGAGGTGCCGGCGCATTCCCTCGGTGAGTTGCCGCTCCACCTTGACCACAGGATTGAGGGAACGGCCGGGATCCTGGAAGACCATGGCAATCTGCTTGCCCCAGACCTCCAGTTTCTCTTTCTTGTTCAGCGCCAGCAGATCCCGTCCTTGGAAGGTGACCTCGCCGGAACGACCGGAACGCGGAGGCATGAGCCCCATGATCGCGCGGGCCATCACCGACTTTCCGGATCCGGACTCCCCGACGACGCCCAGCGCCTGCCCGGCGTCCAGATCCAGCGAGACATCGTCGACGGCGCGCACGATTCCTCGCGGGGTGCCGATGTAGGCACGTAGATTTCGAACTTGGAGAAGCGACTGGGCATTCACGACGAGCCGGCCCTTTCTTTCGTGTCGGGCTAGTTGCTGATCCAGAACTCTTCCGGAAGTGGCGAGCCGAGGGTGTAGAGCTGCACCCCGTTCAGGTCACTCCCGTAGATCACCCCGGGCACCGCCCGGGTGTACCAGAGACCGATCGAGAGATCGGCGATCCGTTGCTGAACCTGCTCGTACGCTTCCTTCCGCTCCTCGATGGATTCACCGAATCGGCCACGGTCCAGAGCTGCGTCGAGTTCGGGGTCGTTCACTCCCAGGAAGTTGCCGGTGGACTTCGAGTCGAATGCCATGGTGAGGCCGTAATCGGGATCCTGGGTGATGGCCGACGACACGATCATGTCGAAATCGCGTGCCCCCGCTCGCGCGGTCGCGACGGCATAGTCGACGACCTCCACGCGCGCCTCCACGTTCTCGAAGGCGCTGAGCTGTGCCTGGATCGCTTCACCGAGCGTGCGGCTTTCCGTCGTCGGGTACGACAGGAAGGTGAAGGCGACAGGCTTGCCCTCCGCGGCGAGTTCGTCGAACAGTCGCTGTGCCTCTTCCGAATCGGTCTCACCGATCGGAATGTCGGCGTAGAACGGAGAGTCCTCCGGGAAGAGCGTCCGCGGAATTTCGCCGTCACCATTGTAGACCACGGTGTTCACGGCCTCGAGGTCGATTGCGAGAGACACCGCGCGACGAGCACGCTCGTCGTCGAACGGTGCGCGCCGGAAGTTCATTCCGGCGACCTGGCCGCCGCCGGTCGACGAGACGAGGTAGGAGAGCCCGCCGTCCTCGGCCTTGTGGATATTCGACCAGTTGGTTTCCGAGGCGAGCTCGGCCGCAGCGGTGCTCATGGTGTTGAGACGCTGGTTGCTGTCCGGAACCGTGCGGATGGTGAGCCCGTCCAGATACGGTTTCGGTGCGTCCCAGTACGCGGGATTCTTCTCGAGTTCGACCGCGTTCTGACGCATCCAATTGGCAAGCGTGAAAGGTCCTGCGCCGATCGGGTTCTCGTCGAACGACTGCTGGCCCTTTTCGAGCGCGGCGGGTGAGGCGATCCAGTTCAGGGCGCCGGCGACGACCGCCTGCCCGAACTGTGGGTTCGGTTTGACCATCGTGACTCGGACGGTGGCCGGATCGATCACCTCGGTGGCTTCGATCTGCACCGCTTGACGGATGGTGGTCGAGCCCAGTGCAGGGTCTTTCAGTCTGTCCCAGTTGAACTTCACGGCCGCGGCATCGAGCGGGGTGCCGTCGCTGAACTTCAGATCGGGCTGCAACGCGAGCGTGAAGGTCTTTCCACCGTCGGTGGTGGAGAAGTCGGTGGCCATCTTGTACTCGAGCTCGTACGTCTCGTCGTTGTTGATCATCAATGAGCCGTAGAGCGCGTTGCCCAGGGTGGCCTGGTGCGCCCATGTGTTGGACAACGCCGCCGGGTCGAGCGAGCGTGGTTCGCCCATTTGCAGAATGGTCGCGGTTCCACCGGCCACCGGTTCGCCGGCATCCGCCGAATTGCCGCCGGCGTTGCCGTTCCCGGAGTCGCCGGAGCCGCAGGCGCCCAGCACAAGGGTGGTGGCAAATGTCGCCGCAAGGATTGTCAGAAAACGTCTGTGTCGAATCACTCTCGACCTCTCGGATGGAAGGATGTCGGGATCACGAACCGGCCGCGAACGGCAGATTGCTCAGTCGTGCAGCGTCCGGTCGTATTTGGTGCGAAGGAAGTCGCCCGCCTGGTTGAGAGCGAACACGGTGAAGAAGATGACGAGCGAAGGCACGAACACCAGGTGGGGAGATGTGGCGATCGCGTCCTTGCCATCGTTGATCATCCCGCCCCAGCTGGGCTGCGGTGGCGGGATGCCGAGGCCGAGGAAGCTCAACGAGCCTTCGGCAACGATCAGCGCCGCCATCACGATGGGCAGGTACGAGGCGAGCGGGGCGATGACATTGGGCATGATCTCCTTGAACAGGATCCGCCCGTGGCCGGCGCCCATATTGCGCGCCGCCCGGACGAATTCCCGCGACGACCATGCCAGTGTGTTGGCCCGCGACAGCCGAACGAACGACGGTATCGCCAGCAGTCCGAGTCCGAACAGCATCGTTCCGATACTGGGCGTGAGGATCGATGCCAGTGCGAGCAGGAGGATCAGGGGCGGGAACGCGAGCATGGCGTCGGCCACCAGTGTGATCACGGAATCGACGCGCTTTCCGAAGTACCCGGAGATCATGCCGAACAGCGACCCGATTCCGAAGCCGACGATTCCCGCGACCGCACCGATCAGCAGCGAAACCTGCGCACCGTAGATCACTCGGGACAGGATCGACCGGCCGAGAGTGTCGGTTCCGAGCAACATATCGAAGGACCCGAAGCCCGGTGCCGTTCTCGGTGGACCGATCGGAACGTCGTACGGAGCCAGGGGAAGCACGCTCGCGAGGATCGCTGCGCCGATGATGACCACCAGCCACACCATCGAGAGGTACACCAGGATCGACCGGGACTTCCGGACCGCTGGAACGACGGGAGCGCTCGCGACCGCTGTCTCGACGGCCGGGGCGGCGCCGCTCTTCCCCAACGCAACTTGGGTCATGCTCCGACCACCTTTCTGACCCGCGGGTCGATCACTTGGTAGCTGAGGTCGACCAGGGTGTTGATCGCGACGTACACGACAGCGATGAAGACCACGATGCCCTGGACCATGATCACGTCGCGGGACGTGATGGACGATGCAACAAGCTGACCGAGACCCGGTAGGCCGAACAGTGTTTCGACGATGACGGTGCCGCCGATGAGACGACCGAGATTGATGCCGGCCACGGTGATCAACGAGAACGACGAGGGCCGCAGCGCGTGCCGGAACATCACGTACCAGGACGGCATGCCTTTGGCCCTGGCCGCCGCGATGAAGTCCTCACGGAGCGTTCCGATCAGATCCGTACGCAACAGGCGATGGAACGCCGCGATTTCGGTGAGGGCGATGGCCATTGCCGGGAGGAATGCGCTGCGCAGGTTGTCGCCGAGTCCCTCACCGATACGCGACCAGCCCATGACCGGGAAGATCTGCAGCTGGATGGCCAGGTAGTAGATCAGGACCGGTCCGGCGATGAATGCCGGAACCGAGAGGAATACCGCCGACATCGCGTTGATACCGCGGTCGACCTTGCTGCCCGGGCGCGATGCGGAGACGACTCCCATCGCGAGGGCGACGATCAGAGCGATGAGCAGACCCATCGCGGCGAGCTGAAGCGTGACGGGGAGCCGTTCGGCGATCGCTTCGCTGACCGATTGCCCTGTCAGCGGCGAGGTTCCGAGGTCGCCGGTGACGGCGTTCCCGAGCCAGCCGATGTACTGCGACCAGAACGGCGCGTCGAGGCCGAGTTCGGCGTTCATCGTCGCGACCGCCTCGGGGGTCGCGTTCTCCCCCAGAATCACCTGCGCGACGGATCCCGGCGCCAGGCTCAACAAAGCGACGACCGCGATCGTCACCAACAGGACGACCAGCAGGCTGCGCCCTACCTTTTTCGAAACAGTGAGAATCATCCAACTCAACTTTCATCGTGCCGTCGGAACCGAAAAGCCGTCCCGCAGAGCAAAGGAGCCGATGGAGAGCTTCTGTGATGACCCACACACTAGAGGCTGATTGTGGATGCGGCAATACGAGTTCACCGAAAACGCGAACCTTGTGCACAAATTACAGAATGACAATCTTGCACTGCTGCAATAACTTTCGGCCTCTCGCACCCACGACGAAAACCCGCGCAACACATCGTGTTGCGCGGGTTCGGAGACCACGTGGCTATATTCCGGGGCCCTCCAGAATCGTCACACCGGACACGGCCGTCGGACCACCGACATTGTGGGCCAGTGCGATTCGAGCTCCGTCGACCTGATTGCAAGCCTCGCCCCGAAGCTGTTCGAACAGTTCGACGCATTGGGCGACGCCGGTAGCACCCGGTGGGTGACCCTTGGTGTTGAGCCCACCGCTCGGGTTGACCGGCAATCGTCCACCGACCTCGGTGATGCCGCCTTCGATCATCTTGAAGGCCTCGAACCTGTCCGCGAAACCCAGGTCCTCGTAGCTGATCAGCTCGATGCCGGTGAAGTAGTCGTGAACCTCGGCAACGTCGACGTCGGCCGGGGTCAGGCCCGCCATCGAGAAGGCCTGCTTCGCCGCGCGAATGGTTGCCGGAAAGGAGGTCATATCCCGCTTGTGCTGGTGCATAACGTGATCCATACCGAGACCGGAACCGCGGATCCACACCGGACGATCGGTGAAGCGGTCTGCCACCCCCTCGGCGGCGAGTACGAGCGCGGCGGCGCCGTCGCTCTGCGGCGCGCAGTCGTACACACCGAACGGTGTGACCACCGTGTCCGCATCCAGAACTTCCTCGACGGTGAGCTCGAAGTGTCTGCACGCCTTGGGATTCTTCATGGCATTGCGGTGGTTCTTCACCGCCACCATTGCCATGTGCTCTCTCGTAGCGGGAGATTCGTGGAGATACCGTCGGACGTGCAACGCGAAGCCGGCCTGGGCGAGACCGAGCGGGTAATCCCACGCCATGTCCCGCGTCATCGCTTCCCATTCCCACAGCATGTCCTTCGACGCCGTCTCGCGGAGCTTGTCGGCGCCCATGACGAGAGCGACGTCGAATGCTCCGGACGCGATACCGAACATGGCATTTCGGATGGCATCGTGCCCGGTTGCACAGGAGTTCTCGACCCTCGTCACCGGAAGATCCGGGAGTCCGAGCGTGTCGGCCAGAATCCCGGACGGGAACCCGTCGGTGGTACCCATCGACCCGAACCATGCGGCCTGCAGGTCCGACTTGTCGATCCCCTTGTCGATGCTCGCCGCGCAGGCAGCGAACGCCATGGGCAGCAGATCTCTCGTTCCCAGCGCGAAATGCTCCGCGAACGGAGTCATTCCTGCGCCGACGATTGCCACGTTCCTCATGCCGCGTCCTCCGTTTCCGTCTCGGTGACCGCATCGAGTCCGGGTGGGTCGGGTTCGAATGCGTAGCCGTAGTCCGGGACACCCGATCGCACCGCCACCCGCCGCAGCACCATCCGGCCCCGGTCGCCTATGCCGACCGTTCCCGCCTCCGCGCCCGTCACGCGGACGAGGGCCCGGATTCCGACACCGTCGAGTTCGACGAGCACGAGCGAGTACGGGGTTGCCAAGCCCGGCACCGGCACATGGACGGTGGTCTCCGTGTACACCGTGCCGGTGCGCGGCAGTTCGACAAGGGTGTAGTCGGTGTTCAATGTGCCGTCGCTGTTCACCCGGTAGCGAGGAGGGAAATCCAGTTTGTCGCTGTCGCTGTACTTTCCCGCCTCCCAGCGGACTTTCGCTTCGAATGCCCGCTCGTAGGCCGCCAGCGAGATCGGGATCTCCCCGTCGGCGACATACGTCGCTTCCGGCGCCGGCCGGGCGGCTGCCTCCCGACGATGCACCTGAGCGCTGTCCTCACCACCGACCGTGAGGCCCGACAGACTTGCCTGCTCGACGCCGACCAGCGGACCGGTCATGCCCGACTCGGCCATGACCGCGAGCGCGAACAGCGCCGAACTCGCTCCGGAGGTGGGCAGCCGGACCGACTGCGCGGCGGTAGGCGCGCCGGCCGTCAGCGCCGCCGCCTGCCGGTGGTCGAGTCCGGCCACGACGACCGGTGTGTCCACCCACGCACTTGCCAGCGACGCCAGGTACCCGCGTTTCCTCAGCAGGCGCGGGTCACCGTAGTCGTGTACGTCCCCGGACGCATTCCGGGTTCGCACCGGGAGGCTGCGAGACACACGCGCCGCCGTCCGGACCCCCATGCCGCGATCGGCGGTGAGGGCTGCCGCCGCGCCGGCGGCTTCGAGGTCGACGCCGATGACCAGCGTGCGGGGACGGGCCGAGCCGAGGGCGTCGAGCGTGGCGGGTGCACCCCCCAGGCGCTCGATCACCTCGAGTTCGGGGTCCAGTCCGAGACCGGCGAGCAACACCGCTGCGTTGCTGCTCTCCGTCAGCGGCAGGTCGCGGCTGACGACGACCACGTACTGGACCGGCCCACCGGAGGTGAGTGCGGCACGGCCCGCCTCGACCGCGAGGGTGATCGCGTCCTCGTCGTCGCCGGCAACCCGTGTGTCCGGTGTGCCCCAGCACGGCAGGTACGTACCGATCGAAGCGATGTATGGCATGTGGATACTCCAACCGAACTAGGTGACTGCTCCCGCAGTCTTGAGAGCGATGATCCGTTCCCAATCCAGACCCAGTTCGAGGAGGATCTCCTCGGTCTGGGCGGCGAACTCCGGGCCGGGCCCGACCTCGGGCGCGGTGACATCGAACTGAACCGGGTTACCCACCAACTCGAGTTCGCCTGCCTTGACGAGATATTCGTTTGCACGAATCTGCCTGTCGTCGGCCACCTGCAGCGAGTCCTGCACCGGCGCCCACGGTCCGGCGAGCGTCGCGAAACGCTCGGTCCATTCCGGCAGGGTGCGGGAGCCGATCACCTCGCGGAGGATCGAGACGGCCTCGGCAGTGTTGGCTGCGATCGACGCGGCGTCCGCGAAACGCGGATCGTCGGCGAGTTCGGGGCGATCGATGTGGCGGCACATCTGCCCAGAACTTGGCGGGTTGCAGCATGACGAAGGACAGATAACGTCCGTCGGCCGTCGCGTACAAACCGGAGAGGGGGTTCGTCGGTGCGCCGTGCGCGCCGGGTACCGGCGCCACCATGTGTTCGCCCATGTGCACCGACAAGGCGATCCCGTGACCCATGGCCCACAGGCCGCTTCCCAGCAGGGACACATCGACGATCGAGGTCTCGCCGGTGCGTTCGCGCTTGAGCAGTGCGGCAGCGACGCCACCGGCGAGGTTGGTGCCGGAGATGGTGTCGCCGAACGCGGGACCGGGAGGGGTGATCATGCCTTCCGTACCGGGAGGGGTGAGGGTGGCCGCGATGCCGGCGCGGGCCCAGAAGGCCGTCATGTCGTACCCGCCCCTGTCGGCTTCGACGCCGCGCGGTCCCAGCGCACTGCCACGCGCATAGACGATCGACGGGTTCACGGCGCGGATGTCGTCCACGTCGATCCCGAATTTGGTGCGGGCCTGGGGAAGGAAGCTGGTCAGGAACACGTCCGAGTTGCGGGCGAGGTCGAGCAGGACCTCTTTGCCCTCGGGTGTTCCCATATCGAGACCGATACTGCGCTTCCCCCGATTGGCGTGCTCGACATTGGGGTTCGGATCGCCTTCGACGCGCATCGTTCCGATCTGGCGGAGGCCGCGCTGCGGGTCGCCGGTGACGGCGTGCTCGACCTTGATCACGTCGGCGCCCCACTCGGCGAGCACCGCGCCCGCCGAGGGAACGAAACCGTACATCGCGACTTCGAGGACGCGAATCCCGTCGAGGGGCTTCACTCCTTCACCGCCACCGCGAAGGCCTTGACCTCGAGGAATTCCTCCAGACCGTAGACGCCCATCTCACGACCGATACCCGACTGCTTGTAACCACCGAACGGCACGTCGGGGGTGAAGTAGTTGCCGCCGTTGACACTGAAGGTGCCGGTGCGGATGCGCCGCCCGATGGCGATCCCGCGCTCCTCGTCGGCAGTCAGGACGCCGCCCGACAGGCCGTACTTCGAGTTGTTTGCGATCTGCACGGCGTGCTCGTCACCGTCGTGCGGGATGACGGCGAGGATCGGGCCGAACGCTTCTTCCTGGGCGATCTCGCTGTCGGGGTCGACGTTGGACAGCAGGGTCGGCTGGTAGAAGAAGCCCGGATCGACGCGCTCGCCGCCGGTCACCAGCGTGGCACCGTTCTCGACGGCGCGCTGCACCAGGCCGTCGACCTTGTCGCGCTGCTTCTCGCTGATGAGCGGGCCCATGTACATCTTCGGGTTGGTCGGATCGCCGAACGGCACGTGGGACATGAAACCGGCTACGCGCGCGACGATTTCGTCGTGCTTGTCGCGCGGCACGAGCAGCCGTGTGGTGAGCGCGCAACCCTGCCCGGCGTGCGAGCAGATGCTGAACGCCGCGAACTGCGCGGTCATGTCGAGGTCGGCGTCGTCGAGGACGATGAGCGCGGACTTGCCGCCGAGCTCGGTGAAGACACGCTTCATGGTGGGTGCTGCCGCAGCCATGATCTGGGCACCGACCGGGGTCGAGCCGGTGAAGGTCACCACATCCACGTCCGGGTGGGTGGTCATCACCTGACCGGGGGCGATCTCGGAGGACGAGAGGATGTTGACGACGCCGGCCGGGATGTCGGTGTGCTCGGCGATGAGCTCGCCGAGGGCGAGGGTGATCAGCGGAGTGTCCGGCGCGCCCTTGAGGACGACCGTGCAACCGGCGGCGAGGGCCGGAGAGAGCTTCGCCAACGCCAGCTGAACCGGGTAGTTGTACGCGGTGATGGCCGAAACGACGCCCGCGGCCTCCTTCTCGAGCCACCGGCGGTGCTTCTGTCCGCGAACCTCGGCCTCTCCGAGCTCTTCGGAGAACGCATACGTCCGGAGCAGGTCCGCGTAGTACTTGACGATCGCGATGGGCGCCTCGAGCTGGTTGCCGTGCGTGAGCACCCGGGTGGCACCGACCTCCGCCATCATCAATTCGCGGAGATCCTCGAGGTTGTCGAGGAGCGCCTGGTGCAGTTGATCCAGGCACTTGACGCGGAATTCGACGTCGGTCGCCCACGTCGTGGTGTCGAACGCGCGGCGAGCCGCCACGATTGCCGCTTCTGCCTCTTCGACACCGGCCTCCGGCGCGTGGCCGAAGAGCTCACCGGTCGCGGGATTGAGGGACGCGAACGTCCGCTCGGTCGTGAGCAGCTGCCCGTCGATCAGCAGGCGCTTGGTGACGCCTGCTGCGGTTGCGTTGTCGGCCTGCTTGTCGGCCACGGCGGTCGACACGTTGTCCTGCGGGGACATCCCGTCTCCTCACTGGTAGGGAAATCTAATTCTCGTCAGAGAGAATTATTCGATCGTTCGAAGAGAACTCTACCAACCGCAATGCCCCAGGCATACCCCGAAACGTGATTCACGCCACGGGACGTGCTGGTAGGTTGCCTGGCGACAACCGGGCATATCGGGCCTTGCCCCCGCCTTTATCCCGAGAGTATGGTTCTCGCATATGGAAGGGAGATTCTTGTGATGGAGACTACAGCGCTCAGTCCATCTCTGGGTGTAGAGGTAACCGGCGTCGACAGCCTCGAGGACGAGGCAGTTGTCAACCGGCTGCTGGAGGCACTCAAGTGGAGGGGCGTGCTGCTCATCCGCGGCCTGCACCTCGACGACGAGGCTCAGCTGGCCTTCAGCCGCCGACTCGGCAAGGTCGTGATGCCGGCGCCCGGGCAGGAAATCTTCACGGTCTCACTGGATCCCGCGAAGACACCGTCGGCCGAGTACCTCAAGGGCACGTTCCACTGGCACATCGACGACACCACCAACGACATTCCGGCGAAGGCCACCACCCTGACGGCCCGGCACGTGGCAATGGTCGGCGGCGGCACCGAATTCGCCAGCACCTACGCGGCATACGAGAACCTGCCCGACCACGAGAAGAAGCGCTACGAGGGCCTGCGCGTCGTGCACAGCTTCGAAGCCGCACAGCGTCTCGTCTACCCGGACCCGCCGGAGGAGATGGTCGCCCGGTGGCGGGCGCTGCCGCCGCACGAGTCCTCGCTCGTCTGGGATCGGCGGGACGGCCGCAAGTCGCTCGTCATCGGCGCGACGGCCGACCACATCGTCGGGATGCGCCCCGAGGAGAGCCGCGAGCTGCTCGACGAGCTGCTCGCCTGGACCACGCAGGAGCGCTTCTGCTACAGCCACGAATGGTCCGTCGGCGATCTGGTGGTCTGGGACAACACCGGCATGCTGCATCGCGCACTGCCCTACGACCCCTCCTCCGAGCGGCTGATGCGCCGCACGACGATCGTCGGTGACGAAGCATGGCCGTGAAAACCGCAGTAGTCACCGGAGGCAGCTCGGGTATCGGCATGGCCATCGCCGAACGCCTGCGCAAGGACGGTCACCGGGTCGCCGTCCTCGATCTCAACCCCACCGGCGGGGAACTCGAGTACAAGGTCGACGTCTCCGACAAGAACCAGGTCGACGCGGCGTTCGCCGAGATCCGCGCAGAGCTCGGCCCCGTCACAATTCTCGTCAACGGCGCCGGTCTCGAGCTGTACAAGCGTTTCCGGAACATCGATTACGACACGTGGCAGAAGGTTGTCGCCGTCAACCTCGGCGGTGTCTTCCACTGCGTGCAGGCCGCGCTGCCCGACATGATCGACGCCGGCTGGGGACGCATCGTCAACATCTCGTCGTCGAGTGCCCAGTCGGGACAGCAGTTCATGTCGGCGTACGTCTCGTCGAAGGCGGCCGTCAACGGCCTCACCAAGTCCCTCGCGCTCGAATACGGCCCCGACGGCATCACGGTCAATGCCGTGCCCCCCGGTTTCGTGGACACTCCGATGTTGCGCCGCTCCGAAGAGAAGGGCCTGCTCGGCGGGACCATCGAGGACCACATCCAGCGCACCCCCGTCCGCCGGGCCGGCCGCCCGGAGGACATCGCCGCCGCATGTTCGTTCCTCATCTCCGAAGAGGCCGGCTACATCACCGGCCAGATCCTCGGCGTCAACGGCGGACGCAACACCTGACCCACCGCCCGGCCGCAGCCCGCGGTTCGGTGCCGAATCGCAGCCATACCGATCGAAAGGACAAAACAGTGGGGCGTGTCGAAGGAAAGGTCGCGTTCATCACCGGCGCGGCGCGCGGTCAAGGCCGAAGCCACGCAGTCAAACTCGCGTCCGAGGGCGCGGACATCATCGCGGTCGACCTCTGCCGGAACATCGACTCGATGGGGTACCCGATGGCCACGCCGGAGGACCTCGAGGAGACGGTCCGGCTGGTGGAGAAGGAAGGCCGCCGCATCGTCGCGGTGCAGGCCGACGTCCGCGACGCCGCGCAGATGAACGCCGCGGTCGAGCAGGGCATCGCCGAGTTCGGCAAGATCGACGTCGTCGTGGCGCAGGCCGGTGTCGCCGGCATGAAGGGTGAGCCGCAGACCCAGGCTTGGACCGACGTGGTCAACACCAACCTCGTCGGCACCATGAACGCGGTCCAGGCCGCACTTCCCCACCTCGGGAAGGGCGCGTCGATCATCGCGACCGGCTCGACCGCCGCGCTCATGGACATCGCCAAGGTCGACGTCCCCGGCAAGGACCTCGGCGGCGTCGCGTACGTGTTCTCGAAGCGCGCGATCGCACAGTACGTCCACGAGTTGGCCACCCATCTCGCACCTCGCATGATCCGGGTGAACACCCTTCACCCGACCAACTGCAACACCGACATGCTGCAGAGCGAGCCGATGTACCGCTCGTTCCGTCCCGACCTCGAGCACCCGACCCGGCAGGATGCCGAACCGGTCTTCGGTGTGCAGCAGGCTATGCCGATCCCGTACATCGAGCCGGAGGACAGCAGCAACATGGTGTTGTTCCTCGCCTCGGACGAATCCCGGTACGTGACCGGTATGCAGATGCGCGTCGACGGCGGTGGCTACCTCAAGTGGTACGACTACCACATCTGAATCCCCGAAATATCCAGCGCGACAACGCATGACAATTTCAATCGTCACCGGAAGGGAATGCTGTGAAGGTACGGGTCGATCCCGAGCGTTGCCAGGGCCACACACTGTGCGCGATGGCTGCTCCAGATGTATTCGAACTCAGTGAAATCGACGGCCATTCGACGGCCGTGAACGAAGACGTGCCCGCAGACCAGGAGGATCGGGTCCGCGAAGCCGCCAAATCCTGCCCCGAGCAGGCAATCACCATTTTCTGAGCCATGCCGTTTCGAAGCCGATGTTACCCGAAGCAAGGGATGTGACACCGTGAGCGCCGACGACGTTATATCGGAAGACACTCGCAAGAAGATCAAGTATCAGTTCGACCGCCATGCCCCGGATTACCGTGATCGCTTCCTCGACGTGACCGAGGAAATGCACTCGAAGTGCCCGATGGCATGGTCCGACACCCACGGTGGGCACTGGGTCGCGGCCGGCAGCCGCGAGGTGTTCGGCCTCGCCCGCTCCGCGAATGTATCCAACGACCACGATCTTCACGGTAAGCGCAAGGGCTACAAGGGCATTGCCATTCCGACGATGGAGCGCGCGTCGGGCGTACGCGGTGGCATCCTCGAGATGGACGATCCCGAACATACCGCCTTCCGTTCTCTGCTCAACCCGTATCTCTCGCCCGCCGCGGTGCAGCGGTGGATCCCGTTCGTCGACGAGGTCGTGCGCGCGGCCATCGACGAGAAGATCGAAAGCGGCAGAATCGATTTCGTCGACGATCTCGCGAACATCGTGCCCGCGGTCCTCACCCTTGCGATGATGGGCATCCCGATCGCCAAGTGGGAGATCTACAACGAGCCGGTGCACGCCGCCGTCTACACGCCGCCGGACTCCCCGGATATCCCGCGTATCGGCGAACTGCACCGTGCCATGGGCCTGGACCTTCTCACCAATCTCTTCGAGATCCGCGAGAATCCGCGCCCCGGCCTGATCGATGCGATCGCCAATGTCGAGGTACTGGGTGAGAAGCCCGACGACATGGAACTGCTCGGCATCCTCAGCCTGCTCATCGGCGGCGGTTTCGACACAACCACCGCGCTGACGGCACATTCGCTCGAGTGGCTCGGCCAGAATCCGGACGAGCGGGAGCGGCTCAGCCGCGAGCGCGACACGCTGGTGGACCCGGCGACCGAGGAGTTCCTGCGCTACTTCACCCCCGCGCCGGGCGACGGACGCACGTTCTCCGCCGACACCGAGTTCGACGGCACCGAGTTCAAGGAAGGCGAGCGCCTGTGGCTGTCCTGGGCGATGGCCAACCGCGACCCGGCACTGTTCGACGATCCGAACAGCATCGATCTGGAGCGACGGGGTAACCGGCACTTCAGCTTCGGGCTCGGCATTCACCGCTGCGTCGGATCGAACATGGCCCGCATGGTGTTCAAGCGCATGCTTCTCGCCGTGCTCGACCGCATGCCGGATTACAAGTGCGATCCCGAAGGTACAGTGCACTACGACACCATCGGTGTCATCCAGGGAATGCGGAAGCTTCCCGCGACCTTCACTCCGGGACCGCGTCTCGGCGACGATCTCGCCACCACTTTGGTGAAGTTGCAGCAGAGCTGCGACGAGCAGGGCCTCGCCGAGCCGATCACCGCACGAAAGGGATAACGAGGATCCGTGGTTGATTCAGCGGTGGTCGATCCGGTGGAGTCGGCACCCGACGCGGTGAAAGCGTCGGGTCGTCCCCTGCCCGTGGTGACCCGACAGAACCGGTTTTTCTGGACGTCCGGCGCGGACGGGCGGTTGCGCATACAGGAATGCGAATCCTGTGCGGCCCTGATCCATCCGCCCCAGCCGATCTGCCGGTACTGCCGCGGGCAGCAGTTGGGCGTCCGCGAGGTGTCCGGCTTCGCGACGCTCATCGGCTTCACGGTCAACCACCGCTTCAGCATGCCCGGCATGCCCGCCCCCTACGTGGTGGCGCAGGTCGCGATCGAGGAGGACCCCCGGGTCCGGCTGACGACCAATGCGGTCGAATGCGATCCCGGTCAACTCGAACTGGGCATGCGCATGGAGGTCGTCTTCCAGCAGGACGCGGATGTATGGCTTCCACTGTTCCGTCCGGTAGGGGAGCAGGGCCCGCCCGCTCCCCTACCGGTGGACGAGATCGGTCCCGAGCAGATCCGGTTGCACGTGCGGCCGATGGCCACGCCGGAGAAGTTCGAGGACAAGGCCGCGCTCACCGGCGTCGGAATGTCCGATATCGGCCGCCGACTGATGCGGTCTCCGATGGAACTCACCTTGGAGGCGTGCGAGCGTGCGGTCGCCGACGCCGGTCTCACGATGGACGACATCGACGGTCTGGCGAGCTATCCCGGCGCCGGACAGGTGGGCGGATTCGGTGAGGGCGGCGTGACCGCGGTCGAGGCCGCACTCGGTCTCCGTCCGACGTGGCACAACGGTGGTATCGAAACCTTCGGACCCGGCGGCTCGGTGATCGCGGCGATGATTGCGGTCGCCGCCGGCGCTGCCCGTCACGTGCTCTGCTACCGGACCCTGTGGGAGTCCACCTACAGCGAGCTCATGAAGCGCGGGGAGATCGCGCCTCCCGCCGGTGGCCGTACCCCGAGCTGGTTCATGCCGTTCGGTGCCACTTCCGCGGCGCACACCCTCGCGCAGAACGCCCAGCGCCATTTCCACCACTACGGAACCGACCGCGAAACCCTCGGATGGATCGCGCTCAACCAGCGCGCCAATGCGGCACTCAATCCGACGGCGGTCTACCGCGACCCCATGACGATGGACGACTATCTGTCGGCTCGGCCGATCACCACGCCGTTCGGGCTGTACGACTGCGATGTGCCGTGCGACGGTTCGATCGCCGTGATCGTCTCCGCCGTCGACGCCGCCCGCGACCTTCCCAAACCACCGGTGCTCGTGGAGGCGGTCGGCACGCAGATCGTCGAACGGATCGAATGGGATCAGAGCACCCTTGCTCACGAGCCGCACGTGCTCGGCCCCGCCGCCCACATGTGGTCCCGCACGTCGATGCGTCCCGAGGATGTCGACGTCGCCGAACTCTACGACGGCTTCACCTTCAACTGCCTGTCCTGGATCGAAGGCCTCGGCTTCTGCGGCATCGGCGAGGCGAAGGACTTCCTCGACGGCGGCAAGAACATCGCACGCGACGGCGTCCTGCCTCTGAACACCCACGGCGGGCAGCTCTCCCACGGCCGTACCCACGGCATGGGCTTGATCCACGAGGCCGTCACCCAGCTGCGCGGCGAGGCCGGAGCGCGCCAGGTTGCCGGCGCTCGTGTCGCGGTCGCCGCGACCGGCGGCCTGTCTCCCGGCGGCGCGATGCTGCTGCGGTCGGACACATGAGCGCCCCACACCCCCAGTTGTCCGCCGACACACAGTCCTCACCGATCGAGGAGGTCGACATCGACGCCGCGGGAGGCACCTCACCCGTCTCTCGCGTCGTCGATATCGACGGCATCCCGATGTCGGGCCTGCTCCTCGAGGTACCCGAACCGCGCGCGGTGATCGTCGCGCTGCACGGAGGCGCTACGAGTTCGGCCTACTGGGACTGCCCCGGGCATCCCGAGTTGTCGATGATGCGCAGCGCCGCGGCACGTGGATACACCGTCGTCGCACTCGACCGCCCCGGATACGGCGCTTCGCGGCCCCACGCGGAGGAGCTCGCACCCGTTCACCGCCGCGTCGATCTGATGTTCGCCGCGCTCGGGCAGTTCCTCGGCACCCGATCACGCGGAGCCGGGATCTTCCTGTGGGGACACTCGGTCGGATGCGAGGTGACCGTCCGAATGGCGATCGACGACCGCGCCGACGACGTACTGGGTGTCGAACTCGCAGGCACCGGTCGCGAACACCACGCCGCCGCCGCGGGCATCCTCGGCACCCCGGGTCAGTACGCCGACGCGCGCGGAGTGGGGGAACTGCTGTGGACCCCGATCGACCTGTATCCGCCGGAGATTGTGGGCGGCGCGTTGATCGCCTCTCCCACACCGCGATACGAGGGCACGGTGACGGCCGGCTGGCCGCGAACCGACTTCCCGGCGCTCGCCGCCGAAGTCCGTGTGCCGGTGCACTTCACCGCGGGCGAGTACGAGAAGGTGTGGCGCAACGATCCGCAGGCCCTGGCCGACGTCGCCGGCATGTTCGGTGCGGCACCCCGCGTCGTCACCGACCGGCTTCCGGGTGGCGGGCACAACCTCAGCATCGGGTACGCCGCGCCGCGCTACCACAGCGGCATCCTCGGCTTCGTCGACGAATGCACGGACGCAGCACTTACCGCGACAGAAACGACAGCAGCCGATCTCATATCGGCCACCTACGGGACGGAGGACCGCTGATGCGCGTCGGATTCATCGGGCTCGGCAGCCAGGGCGGAGCCATGGCGCGCAGGATCGTCGAGGCAGGTTACGAGCTGACCCTGTGGGCACGGCGACCGGAGTCTCTGGCACCGTACGCCGATACGGCGGCCGAGTACGCGGACTCACCCGCCAAACTCGCCTCCGCAAGCGACGTGGTGTGCTTGTGTGTCGTCAGCGACGACGACGTGCGGCAACTCGTCACCGGGGAGAACGGGATCCTCGAGGGCATGCGTGAGGGCGGCATCATCGTCGTGCACAGCACGGTTCACCCGGATACCTGCAAGGAACTCGCGCAGGCAGCCCACGCGCACGGGGTATCGGTCGTCGACGCACCGGTCAGTGGCGGCGGAATGGGTGCGGAAGCGGGTCGTTTGCTCGTCATGGTCGGAGGCGACACGGAGGCCGTCGAACGTTGCCGTCCGGTGTTCGCCACGTACGGCGACCCGATCGTCCATCTCGGCGACGTCGGCTCCGGGCAGGTCACCAAGCTGCTCAACAACCTGCTGTTCACGGCCAACCTGTCGACGGCGGCCACCACGCTGACACTCGGCAAGTCGCTCGGTATCGACCCCGCGCGTCTCGGTGAGGTCGTCTCACACGGCACCGCGAACAGCTTCGCGCTCGGCCGGGTGGTCTCGGCCGGCGGCACACTCGATCGCATCGCCGCCCACGCAGGCGGACTGTTGCAGAAGGACGTCGGACTCGTCGCGGCCATCGCCGACGCCGCCAGCGTGTCGGCCGGTATCGCGCTCACGGCGGCGGACGCCACCCTCGAGCTGATGGACCATCCCCGATGAGCCGGGTCGGATTCATCGGGGCCGGCCGGATGGGCCTGCCTATCGTGCAGCGACTCGTCGGTGCGGGCCACGAGGTGCACGTTCTCGGCCGCACGGACGAAAAGCGCGCCGCTATCGAGGAAGTGGGGGCAACTGCTCTCGCCGACCTCGAGGAGGTCTGCGCCGGCGCCGAGCTGGTCGCGGTGTGTGTCTTCACCGACGAACAGGTGCGCGAAGTGTGCCTGGGCGACATATCCGGCCCGGACGGGGCACTGGGCTCGATGCCACGCGGGGCGACGCTCGTCGTCCATACCACCGTCAGTCCGCGCACGATCGAAACCCTCGTGGCAGAAGCGGAACGTTACGGAATCGCCGTGATCGACGCGGCGGTCAGCGGCGGTCCGCACGACATCGCCGCCGGAACTCTGACACTGTTCGTCGGCGGCCCCGACGACGCGGTGGCAACGACGACCCCGGTACTGGAAAGCTACGGCGATCCGGTCCTTCACGTCGGTGCGAGCGGAGACGGCCAGCGCGTCAAACTCGTCAACAACGCACTGTTCGCCGCCCAGATCGGGTTGCTCGCCGAAGCCGAAGAACTCGGACGGCAGCTCGGCGTCGGCGAGGCCTCGCTGCTGGCCGCACTGCCCCACGGCAGCTCGGCCAGCAAGGTCATGGGCAACGTCGCGATGCGCGGCTCGGTGGCGGCGTTCCGCAGCGCCGTCGGTGAATTTCTCTCCAAAGACGTGGCAGTGGTCAGGAAGACGGTCGCCGAGCTCGGTGGCGACCTGGGAATCCTGGACGCGGCCATCGATGCCCGGACGGCAAGCGAACACGCCTGACGGTCGGGAAGAGCACGGCACTCGCGCACCGTCGCATCGCGAGTGTCGTGCTCACCCATGCTGCAGCTCAGATGACGCGGGAGTCGTGTCCCTCCCAGTACCGGTCGCGGACCCGCCTCTTGTACAGCTTGCCGTTGGGGTCGCGCGGCAGTTCGTCGACGAAATCGACGCTGCGGGGGCATTTGTAGGACGCGAGAGTGGCGCGGCAGTAGTCGATCAGCTCGGCTTCGAGGTCGGCTCCTGCCGTCGCGGGGTTCACCGGCTGCACGACCGCTTTGACGGCCTCGCCCATCTCGTCGTCGGGGACCCCGATCACGGCCGCATCGACCACGGCGGGGTGACCGACGAGAAGATTCTCGGTCTCCTGCGGATAGATGTTCACCCCGCCGGAAATGATCATGAAGGCTTGACGGTCGGTGAGGTACAGGTATCCGTCGTTGTCGAGATAGCCCATGTCGCCGAGTGTGCGCCAGCCCCTGTCGTTGGTGACGGACGCCGTCTTCTCGGGATCGTTGTGGTACTCGAACGGCCGCCCGCCGGCGAAGTAGACCACTCCGACCTGTCCGGCCGGCGCCTCCTCACCGTCCGGTCCGACGATATGACATTCCTGCATCGGCCGCCCGACGGAACCGGGGTGCGTCAGCCACTCCTCCGGACCGATCACAGACGCCCCGACATCCTCTGTGCCCGAATAATACTCGGTTATGATCGGTCCCCACCAGTCGAGCATCTGCTGCTTGACCGATACCGGGCACGGCGCCGCGCCGTGGACGACTTCCCGCAGGCTCGACGTGTCGTACCGCTCGCGCTCCTCCGTCGGCAGCTTCAGCATGCGGACGAACATCGTCGGCACGAACTGGGCGTCGGTGATCCGGTAGCGCTCGATGGACGCGAGGCACGTGCGCGCATCGAAGCTCTCCATCACGACGACCGTGCCTCCGAGGCGGTGCCACGACATCGAAAAGACGAGCGGGGAAGCGTGGTACAGCGGCGCCGGCGAGAGGTAGACGACATCGGTGCGCGGGCCACGCGCAACGAGCCCCAGCGCGATCTGGACCGGCGGCGCCGACGGATCGCCCAGCGGCGTGCCGGGCAGCGGCTTACGGACGCCCTTGGGAAACCCCGTGGTTCCGCCCGAATAGAGCATCTCCCTACCCTCGAGTTCGTTGTCGAGAGGTGCCCCGGATTCGGCGGCGAGCATGTCGTCGTACCGGTCGTAGCCGTCCAGCTCGCCCACCGCGGTCACCCGCAGCGGGATCTGCTGGAGGTCGAGGTCTTCGACCACGTCGGCCATGCCCTCGCTCGTCACGAGCGCCACGGCGCCGCAGTCGTCGAGGACGTGCTGCACCTCCGCGGCACGGAAATGCCGGTTGATCGCGGTGTAGTAGAGCCCGGAGCGCTGAGCGGCCCAGCAGATTTCGAGAAAGGGACGGTTGTTCTCCATGAGGATCGCGATGTGGTCGCCGGGAACCAGGCCGCGGGAGCGCAGCGCGCGGGCGAACCGGATCGACCGGTCCTCCAATTGCGCGTACGTGGTGACTTCGCCGCTTGCGCCCATCACGATTGCCGGGGCGTCCGGCTTTTCGAGCGCACGGACGGCCGGCGTCATGCGCATTGCTGTTTCTGGCACGAAAACTCGCTTTCCTCTGTCGGCGTTTTTGCCCCGAGCGAGCGGAGCGGGCAAGTCATTCCTCAATCGTAGAACTTTATTCTTCATCGTGGCAGGATCATTCTCGTAGGTGCGGCAGCCAGCGCACCGACCCCGTGCACACGATTCGAGACAACCGAAGGGGAATCCGTGGAGGGCCTGAAAGACAAAGTCGTATTGGTGGCCGGCGCCGCGAGCGGACTGGGTGCCGATTCGGCGCAACGCCTGGCGCGCGAAGGCGCCCGGGTCGTCGTCGGCGACATCAACGCAGACGGGGCACAGCGCACGGCGGCATCCATCACCGAAAACGGCGGTGACGCGATCGCGGTCGGCTTCGACATCTCCGACGACGACTCGGTGCGGTCGCTCGTCGACGCCACCGTGGACGCTTACGGCGGCCTCGACGCCGTCCACATCAACGCCGGGGACATGCGCTCGGTCAGCAAGGACACCGATGTCGTCGACATCGACCTCGCCGTGTGGGACAGCACCGTGGCCGTGAACCTGCGCGGGCACATGCTCGTCACCCGCCATACCGTGCCGCACCTGCTCGCTCGCGGCGGCGGGTCGATCGTGTACACGTCGTCGATCGCCTCGTTCACCGGGGAAGCGCAGCGTCCCGCCTACTCCGCCACCAAGGCAGGCATCAATGCGCTCGCCCGCCATGTGGCGTCACGGTGGGGCAAGGACGGGATCCGCGCCAACGCCATCACCCCCGGACTGATCGTGACACCGGAGATCCGCGACGGCGCCCCGCCGGAAATCCTCGAGCGCGGTCTGGCCCGTACCCGCACCACCCGGCACGGCGAGCCCCGCGACATATCCAGCATGGTCGCGTACCTGATGTCCGACGAGGGTTCCTGGATCACCGGGCAGGTCGTCAATGTCGACGGCGGCACGGTTCTCCGCTGACCTGGCCGAAGGACGAGCGGCTCAGGCGTCGTCGGCCACCTCGAGCGAGACGTGATTGATCTGTTCCAGATAGCGCACCACTTCGGTCTGGTCGGCCCCCGGCTCGAGTTCCGCGACAGCGGCGTTCCACAGGTGGCCCACCGCATCCCCCAGGACGGTGGACACCTGCTGGTCACGAGCGAGATCGAGGGCGATCCCGATGTCCTTACGCATCAACTGCGCCGCGAATCCGGAGTCGAAGGTGCGGGAGAGAACGAACTTTTCGAACTTGGTTTCCGTCGCCTGGTTGCGTCCGCTGCTCGCGTTGAGAACGGACAGCAGTGTCGCCGGGTCGATGCCGAACTTCCGGCCGACCAGCAATGCCTCGGCCGCTACCAGAACATTGTTGGCGGCCAGGAGGTTGTTGAGTGCCTTGGCGGCGTGACCCGAGCCGACGGGGCCGACATGGATGATCTCGCGACCGGTCGCCTCGAGCAGCGGTCGCACGCTGTCCACGACGGCCGTGTCTCCACCGACCATCACCGCGAGTGCGGCCTGGGCCGCCTTCGCAACCCCACCGCTGACGGGGGCATCGACGACCGAAACCCCCTTCTCCGCGGCAATTTCCGCGAGGGACTGCGTCCGCGTCGGAATGCTCGAGCCCATGTCCACGATCGTGCTTCCGGGACGCAGTTGCGCCAGGAGGCCACCGTCGGAGAGCACCACGTCGTCCACGATGTCGCTGGTCGGGAGGACGAGCACCACGACATCGCACTCACCGAAGTCGGAGTGCTCGCCCGCGCCCGCAACTCCGGGGTGTTCGTCGAGAAATTTCTGTTGCACGGCCGGATCGGCGTCGCGGGCGATCATGGGTTGCCCGCTGACCGCGAAGTTCACCGCGATCGGGCGGCCCATCGCGCCGAGTCCGATGTGCCCGAGCGTCCTGCCCGGCAGCGGCCCCGCGTTCTGCCGGGTCAGCACATCGTCGTGATCCACGCTCATGCGTCGTCTCCTTCATCGGGGGTCTGCCCGTCGAGCGGCCCGAGTTCGGTCTCCAAGATGTCCTGAACGACCCGCATCGCGGAGATACCGGCGGGCGTACCGACGTACGCGGTCGCGTGGATCACCGCCTCGGAGATCTCGTTCCGCGTCAGACCGTTCTTCAGGCCCGCGCGCACATGGGTCGCGAGTTCGGCGTGTTGCCCCAGCGCCATCAGGATGCCCAGGGTGATCAGCGACCGGTCGCGGCGCTCGAGTCCCGGACGGGTCCACACACCGCCCCACACGAACTCGCTGACGTACTTCTGCAGGGCTTCCCCGTCGGTCCCGGTGTTGCGCGACAGTGCGGCATCGACGTACTCGTCACCGAGTACCTCTCTGCGCACCACGAGACCGGCATCGAAGATGGTGCGATGGGCGGTGTCGACAGCATCCGGCGCAACGTGTTGTGTCACAATGGTATTCCTTTCAAGAATGCGGCTACGAATCCAGCGCATCGAGTTTGACCGTCACGCACTTGACCTGACCGTAGTGATGGAGGGCTTCGACACCCTTCTCGCGACCGTAGCCGCTGTTCTTCCAACCGCCGAACGGGGTTTGGACCGACGCAGTGGACCATGTGTTGACGAAGACCTGACCTGTCCGGAGCCGATCGCCGACCCCCAGAGCACGCGAGACATCCCTGGTCCACACGCCGGCGATCAGCCCGTACTCCGAATCGTTGGCGATCGCGACGGCCTCGTCGTCCGTGTCGAATTCGATCACGACCACGACGGGTCCGAAGATCTCTTCCTGCGCGATCCGCATGGAGTTGTCGACACCCGTGTAGATCGTGGGGTCGACGTAGAACCCACCGGTTTCCGTTGCACGCTGCGAGACGCAACCACCGGTTTCGGCACGCGCACCTTCGGATTCGGCGATCTTGAAATACTCCTGCACGCGTTCGAACTGGTCGCGCGTGATGATCGGGCCCATGTCTCGGCCCACGACCAATTGTGACGTGGCATCGACAAGCCGGCGGACCACCTCGTCGCGCACCGACCGGTGGACGAGCAGCCGGGTGCCCGCCGAACATACCTGCCCGGCGTTGCCGGTGAACGCCGCCAGCGACCCGCGGACGGCCGCGTCGAGGTCGGCGTCGGCGAAGATGATGTTGGCCGACTTGCCGCCGAGTTCCAGGGTGACGGGAATGATGCGCTCCGCAGCGATGCCCGCGATTGCCCGCCCCGTTGGAACCGACCCTGTGAATGCCACTTTCGCGACCGACGGATGGTGGATCAGCGCCGCGCCGGCGTCCTTGCCGTTTCCGAGGACGACGTTGAGAACACCCGGCGGGAAACCGACCTCGTCGGCGATCCGGGCGAGCCGGATGCTCGTCGCGGAGGTGTTCTCGGACGGTTTGAGTACCACCGTGTTGCCGGCCGCGAGCGCCGGTGCGCACGCCCGCGCCGCCTGATTGAGCGGCACGTTCCACGGGGTGACGACACCGATGACACCGTACGGTTCGCGCTTGGTGAACACATGCTGATCGGATGCCACATCCAGGGTTTCACCGACGGGCATGCCGACGAGACCGCCGTAGAACTCGAAATATGTCGCGGAGTTCTCGATCTCGCCCAGCGCAACGGATTCCGGCTTGCCGGTCTCGCTGATCTCCAGCGCGGCCAGCGCCGGAGCGTCCGCGCGCAGTGCCCGCCCGAGATCGGTGAGGAGCCGTCCCCGTGCGAGGGCCGGGATCTTCAGCCACGCCGAGGTGGCCCGCGACGCAGCGGCCACCGCTGCCTCCACGTCGTCGCGGTCGCCGTTCGCGACCTGCCGCACGGTGCGACCGGTCGCGGGATCGGTCACCGGCAGGTACTCGCCCCCGCGTGGACGGGCCGCCGCTCCGTCGATCCAGTGGTCAAGGGTGTCCATCGTGTCTGCCTTCCTTCGGTCGCAGGCCGCCGAGGCTATCCCCCCGCGCGCGCCGCAGCGTCGCTGTCGCGGGTCCCCAACGCCTGCGGCGTGAACAGGGCTCTGCGCTCGTGCAGAAATTCGTGTGGATAGCCGAGGCGGATATTCGATGCCTCGTCGAGCCGTGACAGTTGCGACTCGTCGAGTTCGACGTCGAGAGCACCCAGATTGTCGTTGATCTGGTCGAGCGTGCGTGCACCGATCGACAGCATAAGGCCTTGCCGCAGAACCCATGCGAGCGCAACGCGGGCGGATGAGACCCCGAGTTCGTCGCCGACCTCCCGCGTTGTCCGCAGAATCCGCTGTACGGGCGCCGAGAGCTTCGTGAAACCGTCCGTGGACGGGGTGCGGGCCAGGATTCCGCGTCCCAGGGGACTCCACGCCGTGACCGCGAGGCCCGATGCATCGGCCATCGGCAGCAGTTCACGCTCGGGAGTGCGCGCCGCGAGCGAGTATTCGACCTGCATGGTGCAGTACGAGCTCCATCCGCGAAGTTCGGCGATGGCCACCGATCGCGATACGACCCACGCGGGGGTGTTGGACACCCCGATCGCGAGAACCTTGCCCGACCGCACCATGTCGTCGAGCGCGCGCAGGGTCTCGTCCACCGGGGTGCACTGGTCCCAGGCATGGACCCACAGCACGTCGATGTAGTCGGTGCCGAGCCGCCGCAGACTGGTTTCGACGCTGCGGCGCAGGCTCTTGCGATGGTTGCCGCCCGTGTTGGGGTCGTCCTTCACCGTGGGAAACGTGTACTTGGTGCTGAGGACGACCGAGTCCCGTTCGGACGCCACCACTCGGCCGAGGATCTCCTCACTCGCGCCATCGGTGTAGTTGTTCGCCGTGTCGACGTAGTTGCCGCCGGCCTCCCGGTAGGTCTCGTATATCTTGCGGCTGGTCGACTCGTCGGTGCCGAACCCCCACTCCGTGCCGAAGGTCATGGTGCCCAGACAGAGATCGCTGACCCGGATACCGGACCGTCCGAGGACCCGCATCGGCATGGGCGCGCGCACAGATTCAGGCATCGTCGTCCACCACCCAGTTCACCATGCGGTGCAGCGGATACATCCCGTCGTGGGGGCCGCCCATGCTGCCGCGCAGTGCACCACCGAGTTTGACGACGCGCTGCACCCCGGCAGTGGCGAGATGATTGCGGATCTCGGCCTTGCGGTGCGGCGGGTAGACCCCGACGGTCTGCGTAGCCACCGTCGCGTACGAGGCGGCGTCGCGCAGTTGCGCGATCGGGATGACGTTGACCGTTTTGAAGTTGGGGTGGAAATCGACCATCTCGGGTGAGCGGACCACGAGTCCGGAGCCGTCGAACCTGCCCCACACTCGGTAGTCCGGTTCGAGATAGCGCATGCCTTCGACGGCCTCGCGGATGTCGGCGTCGGGCTTGGGGCCTACCGCGGACGCGAATTCCCGATCCACACCGAGCCGCTCGTGCAGCAGGGCGCAGAAGCGATCGACCTGATCGATGTCGCCCTCGACGCAGATATGCCGCGCGGCCAGGCACGCGTCCTGGTTGAAGATGGTGGCGTCGGCGGCCGCGAGTTCGGCGACCTCACGCAGTGTCTCTTCCGATTCGAAAGCCTCTCGGCCCACGATGGACATCGAGACCTTCGGGTCGAACGAGATCAGTCCGAATCCGGGTCCCGCGTACCTGGCGGCGTTCTCGATGGCGGCACCGCCGCCCCACGCGACGAGCTTGTCGAAGTACTGCGAGCGGTAGAGCACGCTCTCGACCTTTTCGTCACCACCGCGCCAGTAGACCGCGGAGATGGACTTCAGCACCGGATGGTCGGGGGCGATGTCGGCCATCGTGCGAAGAACGGCGACCGTGGTGAACGGGTCGGCGGACGGCATCTTGAAGACGTTGACGGCCTTGATGAGTGCCGCGTCGGCGATCGAGGTCATCGCTGCGCTCGGCGAGTTTCCGGCGAGCATATGGACCAGTCTCGGCGGGAACGCACGCAGCCGGCTGACACTGCCGTTGGGATCGGTGTTCTCCACCCATCCGTCGAGCACGTCGAGGCTGCCGAAGGTGCGTTCGAGGCGATATTCGAGGGCCTGCTTCGTCAGGAACTGACCCGGCCGGCGGAAGGTGTTCTCGATGATCCGTCGTGGCAATGCACTGACCTGCACCGTCATCTCCAGCGATTCCTGAAGGTAGGGGTTCTTCTCCAGGGTGAGATGCCCGGCGGTCTCGACGAGGAAGTCGATGATCTCCGAGATCGGCACGTCGAACGCCGGTCCGGGCTCGGTGCGGGGGACGAACAGTTCGTTGTATTCGATCTCGGGCGTGACGAACGGGACGCCGAAGTCGCGGGAAAGGTATTCGTTGTCCTCACCCCAGACCAGCTTCCCCCGCACGAAATGGGGAACGCGGATCTTACTGCGGGCAGGTGCGGTTTCGAATGCGGTTGCGGTGGTCGTCATGTGGTTCATTCCCCTACGAGTCCGCGGACGTACGCGTCCATGGTTCCGGCACAGGTGATCTTGTCGTCGTCGCCGAGATCGGAGTACCGCACGATGTTCGGCATGACCGTCTCACCCGGGCGTCCGCACGGGCACCGACCGAGGTCGACGGTGATCTTGTCGCCGGAGATGGTCCCGCCCCAGCGGCCGTCGACGGTCGTGTCGACGAACGCCGCGCGCCCTTCGACCTGTCCGTCCGATTCTTCGGCGAGCGCGTCCCCGTCCTTGTTCAGGACGAGAAGCACGATCTCGTCGGGCACGTGGTAGCGGCCTTCTTCCGGGCACTTGAACATGCGGTTGTTGAGTTCCTGCATGGAGTAGTAGTGCAGGAAGCGTTCCGGGGTGATGTTGAGCAGCCGGTAGATCTGCTCCTGGTACTCGGCGGGCAGGTTCGTGCCCTTCAGGCCGCCACCACTGGTGAGGGCGTTCAGACCGGTGAGGTCTCCGTCGGAGACGCCCTTCTCCCTCAGGATTTCGCAGAGCCGGAACAGTTGCGGGAACTGGGCGCTGAACAGAATGTCCTCGGAGCGACGGGCCAGGATCTGATCGGCGAAGTGGTGCAGCCGCCGGTCCTGCTCGGCCGCGCGCCCCGCGGCCTCCGCCTCGAACGCGGCGATGTCGTCGGGTGCGGCCGTGCCGTCGGCCATCGCCCGCCGCATCGCCGACAGCTTCGCCATGTAGCGGTGGAACCCCTCGGGCGGCGCGCCGTCGTACATCGGGAGGGCATCGGGCCGGGAGAACGATTCGATGATCAGATCTCGCACTCCGACATGCTGCGTCTGTCCCGTTTCGGGCCCGACGGGGATGACGTGCCACCTCTTCTCGGGTGGCAGCCCCAGTGCCGTGAAGCAGTCGAGCAGGTTCTGCTTGTTGACGGCGATGTCGCGCTGGGACTTGTTGAGGAAGGATCCTTTTCCGCTCGTTCCACTCGAACTCGACACCATGTGACCGGCGCTCTCCAAGGCGGCGATCCAGCCGTCGACATCGGTGACACCCGAGACGTCGACATCGTCGACGCGGCGCGTGGAGAGCGAACCGAGCCACCGGTTCATCTGTTCCCATTTACCCTTGGAGATAAGCGATTCGGGGTAA
This sequence comes from Rhodococcus chondri, assembly GCF_036327435.1. NCBI lineage: Bacteria > Bacillati > Actinomycetota > Actinomycetes > Mycobacteriales > Nocardiaceae > Rhodococcus > Rhodococcus chondri. The sequence continues at coordinate 70,444 of NZ_JAUZMZ010000002.1, forward strand.
CTCTTGTACGTGGTGTGAGGGAAGAGCAGGGAAACGATGTCTTCCCGCGAGCGGATCTCGGTGATGCCCTGGTCCTGGGCGCGCTGTGCCAGGACGGGGACCTGGGCCCGCCGCCTCCGGAAGTACGTATCCACCCTTCCGAGCGTGTCCTCCAGCGGGGCCGCTTCTGTCGTCGCTTCTGTCACTGTGCCCTCCGGCCGTTGAAGTTCGGAAATCCAAGCAAACTAGACTGACGAGTATAGTTATCCGATGCGGTAACCATACTCATCGGGCAAGTTTTGTGTCCAGAGGGAAAAGGATTTGGCACACTTCGTCTATGACACCGGTGAACAATCCTCCGCGCGCCGACGACCGCAATCGCCGGCGTGGAGGCCGCCCCACCAGGGAGGAAGCCGGCCGGCTCGATCTGATCGTCCGTGAGTCCGCACTCCGGCTGTTTCTGGAGAACGGCTACGAAGGCACGACGATGAACGCCATCGCCGCGGCCGCGGGCACCACGAAACCGTCCCTGTATTCGCGCTTCCCGACCAAGGAAGACGTGTTCCGGTCGGTACTCGGATGGGCGATGCAGCGCACCGACTGGCCCGCCCCCGAAGCCGAGATTCCGGATTTCGACGACCTCGAGAAGTCCCTGACCGCGATCGCCGAAGCCGCACTCCGGCGCGCACTCGACCCCTCGATGATCAAACTCCAGCAGATCGCGATCGCGTATGCCTCCCGCTATCCCGACATCGCCCGTAAGGCATTGGGATCCGGATTCTGGCCGCGCAAGACGCAAGTCGTGGAACTCCTGCGCCGGCACGCAGCTACCGGCGCCATCGTTGCCGACGACCCGGACACACTTGCCGAACTGTTCCTTGCCATGGTTTCCGGAGGGCCTGCGCGCTTCGCATCGTTCGGAATCGTCCGCGACAACCCCGAGGAACACATCCGAGCGGCCGTCGAGCTCTTCGTCCGTGGCCTGCGTCCGGACATCGACCGACCGCAACCGACCGGTCGCGGCCTGTGACGCCCTGCGCTACCGCACCACCGCAATCTCGCCGAGGATCGGCGGGAGCCGTAGTGCACCCCGACCCGCAGGTTCCCTGTCATCCGGCGCCGACCGCACTGTCCGTACCTGCGTTGATCGCCGCGAGCACACCGCCGTCGACGAGCACGTCGATTCCGTTGACGAAGCTCGCGCCGTCCGAGAGCAGGAACGCCACGACCGAGGCGAGTTCGTCCGCTCGCCCCTGACGTCCCAGTGGCGTCTGCGCGGCCATCACTCCTATCCGCGGGTTGTGCTCGGCCTCCTGTTTTCCCTGAGGCGTGTCGATCAGCCCCGGCGACACCGAGCAGGCCCGTGCCCCGGCCGGCCCGAGCCGGATCGCCTCGTGCCGGGCAAACCGTTGCACCCCCAATTTCGCCCACGAGTAGGCGATCCCGGTGTGCTCGATCGACGGACCGACCAGCTCGTGGATACGGTCGAGGAAGTCGCCGGCGAGTGGATCGTCCAGCACTGCCGCGAGTTCCGGATCGGGATCCATACGGCCGATCTTCGGGGCCATCGATGCGAAGAACACCATCGCCGTGCCCACGGTGGCGAGCGGCCGCAGCGCTTCCGCGAGCAGCGCCGTGCCGACGAGGTCGACGTCGAAGATCCGGCGCCAATCGGCCATGGTGGGCGAGATGCCCGCGGCGTGTGCGACGGCCCTCAGCACGCCGAGTTCGGACACGCGCTGCGCAAGCCTGCCGAGCTCATCGGCATCGGTGACGTCGGCAACGAACGGCTCGACGGCCGTTCGCTCGGATTTCAACCGACTCGCGGCCTCCTTCGCGGAAGCGTCATCGATATCGACGAGCAACAGCGTGTCCACAGTTCCCACGAGTTGTTGCGCGCACGAGTACCCCATCCCCCGCCCGGCGCCGGTCACGATTCCTACATTTCCCATATCCGTCCTTCCTTCCTCGGGTCGCCTGTGCACCGTGCATAAACCGTCGACTTCTACTGCGGTGCCGCCCAGCAGCCCTCGAGTCCGGGCTGCGCTGCACGTGTCACCAATTCGACGAGAAGACCCGAACTGCTGCGCGCGAAGGCGAAGAAGAGCTTGCCGTCGGGAGCGGCCCGGGTGGCTTCGGTCGTGAATCCCTGATCCCGCAGCTCCGCGCAGTCCGCATCGACGTCGTCGGACCAGTAGCCGAGGTGGTGGATGCCCGCTCCCGCTTGCCAGAATGTGTCCGGCACCGCGGCCACGACTTCCAGTCGCGGTGAGGTGATCGAGTACGCACAGCGCAGATTCACCACGCGGTCGCCGTCCGGAAGCGCCACCGGGATCGGTCCACCGACTTCGGGACCCCACGTGTAGCCGAGCAGTGCGGAGAGTTCGTCCTTGGTGGCATCGAGATCGTCGGTGACGATTCCCAGATGGAAAAGGTCGTCGGCTTTCATGGTTCGGCCTTCCGTTGCGGCTATGGGTTCCAAACGCGGTTCACACCGTGTAAGAATGAGATTCTTGATGACGAGATATATGTTCTCATTCCGAAGAGAGGAGGCGCAATGGCGTGGGACTTCGAAACCGACCCCGAGTACCAGGCGAAACTGGACTGGGCCGACACTTTCGTCCGTGAGGAGGTCGAGCCACTCGACCTGGTGTGGCCGCACATGCAGTTCGTGCCGCTCGACGGTGGGCGGCGCAAGGCCATCGACCCGCTGAAAGAGAAGGTGCGGGCGCAGGGTCTGTGGGCGACCCATCTCGGCCCCGAACTGGGCGGGCAGGGATACGGAGCGCTCAAACTGGCGCTGCTCAACGAGATCCTCGGGCGCTCGTCCTGGGCACCGATCGTCTTCGGCTGCCAGGCACCCGACACCGGAAACGCCGAAATCATCGCCCATTACGGCACCGAGGAACAGAAGAAGCGTTACCTGCAGCCTCTTCTCGAAGGCGAGATGTTCTCGACCTACTCGATGACCGAACCACAGGCCGGTGCCGACCCCGCACAGTTCCGCACCCGAGCGGTCGAGGACGGCGACGACTGGGTCATCAACGGCTGGAAGTACTTCTCCTCCAACGCCAAAACCGCCTCGTTCCTGATCGTCATGGCGGTCACGAACCCGGACGTCCCCGTCCACAAGGGCATGTCGATGTTCCTCGTGCCGACGGATACTCCGGGCATCAACATCGAACGCAACGTCGGACTGTACGGCGAGCCGATGAACGAGGGCACGCATGCCCTGATCCACTACGAGAACGTGCGGGTTCCCGGTGAGGCGCTGCTCGGCGGGGAAGGTCAGGCGTTCGCCGTCGCCCAGACGCGTCTCGGTGGTGGCCGAATCCACCACGCGATGCGGACGATCGGACTCGCGCAGAAGGCACTCGACATGTTGTGCGAGCGCGCGCTGAGCAGGGAGACCGCCGGCAGCCGGCTCGCCGACAAGCAGACGGTGCACGGTTACATCGCCGACTCCTACGCCCAGCTCGAGCAGTTCCGTCTCTTCGTGCTGTACACGGCGTGGAAGATCGACAAGTACAACGACTACAAGAAGGTTCGCAAGGACATCGCGACAGCCAAGGTCGTGATGCCCACCGTGCTGCACGATATTGCCTGGCGCGCAATGCAAGTGCACGGCGCCCTCGGTGTCACCAACGAACTGCCGCTGTTCCAGATGATCCACGGCGCAGCGGTGATGGGTCTCGCCGACGGTCCCACCGAGGTCCACAAGACGACCGTCGCCAAGCAGGTCCTCCGGGACTACAGCCCCACCGACGACCTCTGGCCCACCGAGTGGATCCCGAAGAAGCAGGAAGCCGCCAAGGCCAAGTACGCCGAATACCTCGAACTCGAAGTGGGGAACCAATGATCGACACAGCACGGCTCGCCGAATGGATGGACGAGCGCGGCCTGCCCGGTAAGGGCGCACCGCTCGAAGCGATCTACCTGTCGGGCGGCACCCAGAACGAGATCTACAAACTCGTACGGGACGACTTCACGTCCGTCATCCGGATCCCGCCCAAGGGCGCTCCGGCCGACCGCGACAACGGCATCATGCGCGAGTGGCGGATCATCCAGGGGCTCGAGGGCACCGACGTGCCGCACACCGCCGCGGTCGCCGCATGCGAGGACACCTCGGTCCTCGGCCGCTCGTTCTACCTGATGGGCTATGTCGACGGTTGGTCCCCGATGGATCATCGCGACGGATGGCCGGCTCCGTTCGACACCGACCTCGGCGCTCGTGCCGGGCTGGCCTACCAGCTTGCGGAGGGCATCGCGCTCCTGTCGAAGGTCGATTGGAAGGCGCAGGGCCTGCAGGATCTCGGCCGTCCGGACGGCTTCCACGATCGCCAGGTCGACCGCTGGACCCGGTTCTTCGAGCGGATCAAGGCCCGCGAGATCGAAGGCATGGACATCGCCACCAAGTGGCTGCAGAACCATCGCCCACTCGATTACGTGCCCGGACTCATGCACGGCGACTATCAGTTCGCGAATGTGATGTACGAGCACGGCGCGCCCGCGAAGCTGGCGGCGCTCGTCGACTGGGAGATGGGTACCGTCGGAGATCCCAAGCTCGACCTCGGGTGGATGCTGATGAACTGGCCCGAGGACACGAGTTCGAACGAGGACAGCGCGGTCAGCTACGTCGACCTGAGCGGTATGCCTTCGCGCTCGCAGATGCTGTCCCACTACTCCGAGGTCTCCGGTCGGCAGGTCGACGACATCGACTACTACCTCGTCCTCGCGAGATGGAAGCTCGCGATCGTGCTCGAACAGGGCTTCCAGCGTGCCGGAGACGACGTGAAGCTGCAGTCGTACGGGCCGGTCATCGTCAACCTCATGAAGTCCGCTGCCGACCTCGCCGAGTCGACGGACTACCGGGGATGAGTGAACCGGTGGAAGGACTGGTCCAGGAACAGCACGGTGCGGTCCTGCTGCTGCGCCTGAACCGTCCCGAGGCACGTAACGCGCTGACCGGCGCCGTGATCAACGGAATCGGAGCGGCGATCGCGGCGGCCGAGGCCGATCCCGGCACAAGGGCGATCGTCATCACCGGCACCGGAGACCGCGCTTTCTGCGCGGGCATGGACCTGCGGGCGTTCGCAGGCGGTGAGACGATCGGCCTGGATTCGGGAGACGGCGCTGTCTACAAGAGGTTTTCGCAGGGCAGGATCGACATTCCGGTAATCGGCGCGGCCAACGGCACGGCGATCGGCGGCGGGCTGGAACTACTCCTCGGCTGCGACATCATCGTCGCGTCCTCGGCTGCGAAATTCGGCCTGCCCGAAGTGAAGCGGGGTCTCTTCCCCGCCGGCGGCGGGACGACTCTCGGGACACGCATCCCGCGAGCGGCGGCCATGGAACTGGCCCTCACCGGCGACACGATCACCGCGCAGCGCGGATACGAGCTCGGTCTGATCAACGCGGTCGTCGAACCGGAGGAGGTACAGACCGCCGCTCTCGCATTCGCACAGCGAATAGCGGCGAACGCGCCGCTCGGACTCTCCGCGGTCAAGGAACTCGTCCGTCTCGCGCAGACCGATCCCGGCCAGGCCGACGAGCGGCTCGCCCACTGGCAGTCCGTCGTGTTCACCAGCGACGACGCCAAGGAAGGGGCGGCGGCGTTCATCGACAGGCGCGAACCGGTCTGGCAGGGTCGGTGAACTCGATGCGGGCCGTCGTGTGTTCGGCCTACGGGCCGCCGGAAAACCTTCGCATCGAGGAGCGCCCGTCCCCACCGCTCGCACCGGGCCAGGCCCGGATCCGTGTGGGTGCGGCCGCGGTGAACTTTCCGGACGTCCTGGTCATTGCCGACAGGTACCAGATCAGCGTTCCTCCACCGTTCGTGCCCGGCAGCGAATTCGCCGGAGTCGTCGACGAGGTCGCCGGTGACGTCGGCGACCTCGCGGTCGGCGACCGAGTGACCGGAACCGGTATCGTCGGAGCATTCGCCGAGGAGGTCGTCGCGAAAGCATCGTCGCTGAAACGGATTCCGGACGGTATCGACGATCGTACGGCGGCGGCATTCGGGGTCGCGCACCGCACGGCGTACCACACGCTCCGGTCGGTGGCGCGACTGCAGCCGGGTGAGCGACTGCTCGTACTCGGCGCGGGCGGCGGTGTCGGCCTGGCCGCGGTACAGCTCGGCGTCGCACTCGGTGCGTCCGTGACCGCGGTCGCGTCGTCGGCCGAAAAGCTCGACATCGCAGCAAAATACGGTGCCGAGCACCTCGTCGATCATCGGTCGGGTGACCTGCGTACCGCACTGAAGGGCGCGCTGCCCGAGGGAGCCGATGTGGTGATCGACCCCGTGGGCGGCGACCTGTCCGAGCCGGCACTTCGGTCGTTGCGCCGGGGTGGCCGATTCGTCACCGTCGGCTACGCCTCAGGTGTGATCCCCCGGATTCCGCTCAACCTCGTGCTCGTCAAGGGCGTGCGCATCCTCGGGTTCCAGTTCCAGGACCTCGCTGCCGACGAACTCGCGCGTAACGAAAAGGAACTCGTCGATCTGCTCGTCACAGGCCGGGCTGTGCCGCACATCGGCGGGCTGTACCCGCTCGACGATGCGGCCGAAGCGCTCCGGTATGTGGCGGACGGCCGTGCGATCGGAAAGATCGTCATCGCGGTGCGCAGTCGACCAGCCGTGCACAGTTGATCAGCCGTGCACAGTTGACCCACGGAGAGCCCGATTCGTCGGACGAATCGGGCTTTCCGATCATGCGCGTTCAGTTCATCGCGACGAGATTGCGCTTCGACGAACCCGCGGAGACACCCCCGACACGGAAAGTTTCGGTGGCGCCGGCCGACTCCCTCGGCTGGGACGCTGCGGCGAGTGCGTGAGCCTTGAAAACCTGTGCAGCGCGGCTCAAGTGGTGCTTGGTCGAGCCGAACTTCATGTCCAGCTCGGTGGGAAGCTCCTCGTCCCAGAATGTCACCTTGGTCAGTCCCTGGTCGAGCGCTTCGAGAAGACCGGCGCGGATACGGGTGTCGCGCTCGTAGATCTCGGCCGACACGACCACCGTCTGGGGGACCGGACCGTACGGCGACGACAGCGCCGACTCGAGGTCCAGCGTGGTGGCGCCGAGGATGTCGAGCGGCCGGACGTCTTCGTCACCCGGAACCAGAACGACGACCTCCCATCCGGCCATCACCTGGTCGTACAGCCAGCCACCCGTGTACTTCACGGCGTCGGCCACGCGCGGTGCGACGACCGCGATCCGATGTCTCAGACTGTGCCTGCGGGCATGAGTTGTTGCTTGAGCGACTGTATGTAGTCCTCGAATATCTCGGCCAGAGGGAGCGAACGATCGAGCAGCCATGAGGTTTCCATTCCGTTGAGGAAAGCGACGATCTCTACCGCTTTGACGGCTGGGTTCACATCCGTTCGGTACCGGCCCGCGTGTTGTCCACGGAGGATCCCCGCCTCGATTGTGGCGACGGCGGTCCGGTGCCGATCGAGTAGGCGCTCGTGCAGTGGAGCGTCCGGTTCGAGATTCTCGATCAGAAGGACGGCATACATGCCCATCAGGTCGGGTGATTCGGCAAACCGCCCCGGGACCCGCCCTATCTGTTCGATCAAATCGCCCGACCGGTCTGCACGGGCATCGTCGTCTGCGTCGCGTGCATCGAGCACGGCGTGCAGCAACTGGTCCTTGGACTCGAAGTGATGCAACAGTCCGGCCGGGGTCAGTCCGGCCTCCCGCGCGATCTGAGCGAGACTCGTGCTGCGCCAGCCGTTCTTCGCCAAGCACCGTTGGGCGACGCTGAGAATCAGCTGCCTCCGGTCCTCACCCTTGGCGAGGAGCGTGTCGTAAGCGCGCTGCACGGTCCACCCCTTCATTTCCCCCGTCGAACCAACCTACTGAACACACATTAGGTTGGTTTGGCAGATGTGACAAGGGTCTCACCGCGATTAATTTTCCGCGGACTTCACATCGACTCATACGGCGAGCTCGAGGAGCGTTGCGTTGGCCGTACCTCCGCCCTCACACATCGTCTGCAGACCGAACCGAAGCCCGTTGTCTCGCATGTGGTGGATCATGCGCGTCAGGAGCACGGCGCCCGAACCACCCAGCGGATGACCCAGCGCGATCGCACCGCCGAGCGGGTTGAGACGTTCCGGATCCGCGCCGGTCTCGGCGAGCCACGCCAACGGAACCGACGCGAACGCCTCGTTGACCTCGAACACACCCACGTCCTGAAGCGCGACACCCGCCTTACGGAGCACCCTGTCCGTCGCCGGAATCGGACCGGTGAGCATCAGCACCGGATCGGCCCCCGCCACCACACCCGCCCGGTACCGCACGAGCGGAGTCAACCCGAGCTCCCGCGCCGTGTCCGGAGTGGTCACGAGCAGCGCCGCCGCACCGTCGGAAATCTGCGACGAGTTCCCCGCGTGGATCACGCCGTCCTCGGCGAACGCCGTCTTCAGACCTGCCAGCTTTTCGGCGGTGGTGCCACGGCGCACCCCCTCGTCCACCGACACCGTGCCGTGCTCGGTGACGACCGGGACGATCTGCGCGTCGAACGCGCCCCGGTCGAGTGCGGCCGCGGCACGTTCGTGCGAGAGCGCCGAGAACTCGTCCAGACGCGTGCGCGACAGACCCCATTTCTGCGCGATCTTCTCTGCGGAGATCCCCTGGTTGAACGAGAACCCCTCGTAACGCGCGAGCGCCTTCGGACCGTACGGCTGACCGGAAGTCCGAGCAGACCCCAGCGGAACCCGGCTCATCACCTCGACACCACCGGCGACCACGATGTCCTGCTGCCCTGACATCACCGCGTGCACAGCGAAATCCAGCGCCTGCTGGCTCGAGCCGCACGCCCGGTTGACGGTGGTTCCCGGCACACTGTCGGGCCATCCCGCGGCGAGCACCGAATAGCGGCCGATGTTGCTCGACTGGTCGCCCACCTGTGAGACACAGCCCCACACCACGTCGTCGATGATGACGGGATCGATACCCGTACGCTCGACCAGCGCCTGCAGGACGAGCGCCGACAGATCTGCCGGATGCACTCCGGCAAGTCCGCCGTTCCGCTTACCCACGGGCGTCCGGACCGCCTCGACGATGACTACTTCACGCATCTTTTATCTCTCTCCACTCATGCCTTGTGCGGGGGCCCTTCTGATCGCCCACCGACCGCTGAACCGGGGCTCACGCTTGTCCGCGAAGGCGCTGTACGCCTCCGGCGCGTCGACGGTCGCGAAATTCACGGCCTGTGCTCGTGCCTCGTTGGCGAGCGCATCTCGCATCGTGCGGTCGGCGCCCTCGTTCAACAGGGCCTTGGTCTGCGCCAGCGCGATCGGGGGGCCGCTCACCAACCGGTCGGCGAGGTCGTCGACGAACGCATCGATGGTCTCGGCCGACCGGATCCACGTCACCAGGTTCAGCTCGCGCGCCTGCGCGGCATCGACGGTCTCGGCGAGCAACGCCAAGCGCTTCGCGTGCTGCAGCCCGACCAGCTTCGGCAACAACCACGACCCGCCCAGATCCAGCGACAGTCCTCGGCGGGTGAAGATCTGCGAGAACGTCGATTCCGGGGTCGCGACCACCAGGTCGCAGCCCAACGCCAGATTCCAGCCGGCGCCGACGGCAACCCCGTCGACCTTTGCGATCGTCGGTATCGGCAGCTCGTGAAGCAGCAGCGCGACGTCGGTGAGCACCCGCATCTTGTAGGTGGGATGGGTGTCGTCCGGCGTCGAGATGTCGGCTCCCGAGCAGAAGGCACCACCCGCGCCGGTCAGTACCAGCGCCCGGACGCCACGATCGCTGCCGGCCGCCTCGAGCGCGTCGTGCAGCATCGTCCACAGTTCGCGGTTGATCGCGTTCTTGCGTCGCGGCCGGTTCAGTGTCAGGGTGCGCACCCCGTTGCGGTCGTCGGTGCGCAGCACGGCCCCGTCGGATCCGCTCACCGGTAAACCGGCCCGATCACGCCCTGCTCGCGTAGACGGTCGATGGCGTCCGCGCGGATCCCGAAATCGGCGAGTACGCGCTCGGTGTGCTGACCGAGCCCAGGAACCGCGGACATCGGCGGGTCGAACCCTGCGATCACCGGCGGCGGCAGTAATGCCTGGATGGGACCGTTCGGGGTTTCGACGTCCCGCCAGCGGTTGCGTTCGCTGAGCTGCGGATGCCGGATCACCTCGCTCGGTGTGTTGTACCGGGCGTTGCCGATGCCGGCTTCGTCCGCGATTTTCTGCACGTGTTCGAGCGGGTGGAGCGCGCACCATGCGGCGATTGCCTCGTCGAGCTCCGCGCGGTGCTCGCACCGGCCCGTGTTCGTGCTGAACCGGCCGTCGTCGGCGAGATCCTCGCGCTGGATGATCTCGCGAGCCAGTCGCTGCCATTCACGGTCGTTGGTGGTTCCGAGGACGACGACCTGGTCGTCGCCGGTGCGGTACGCCCCGTACGGGGACACCGCCGGTGAGCTCATGCCGAGCGGTTCCTGATCCACACCCGAGTACCGGGTATACGTCAGCGGATAGCCCATCAGTTCGGTCATGGTGTCGAACAGGCTCACCGACACGGCGGACAGCGCGCCCGCGCGCCCGCGGTGCCGCTCCCGCCCGCACAGCAACGCGAGGATGGACACCGCGGAGTACAGGCCGGTGGTGATGTCGGCGACGGGCGGTCCCGGTTTCGCCGGCTGCCCGGGGAAACCGGTGACCGCGCACGCACCCGATTCGGCCTGCACCAGCAGGTCGTACGCGCGCTTGTGCGACAACGGTCCGCCGGCGCCGTACCCGTCGATCTCGACTGCGATCAGATCCGGGTAGCGCTCGGCCAGGTCGGGCGGTGAGATGCCGAGCCGCGCGGTCGCGCCGGGAGCCAGGTTGGACACCAGCACATCGGCGCGAGCCAACAGCGTATGCAGTGTCGCGATGCCCTCGTCGGCCTTCAGGTCCAGAGCAACCGACTCCTTGCCGCGGTTGGCCCAGACGAAGTGCGCCGCCATTCCGTTGACCACATCGTCGTAGTCGCGTGCGAAGTCGCCGCCACGCGGGTTCTCTATCTTGATGACGCGAGCCCCGAAGTCGGCAAGCGTACGGGTGCACATCGGTGCGGACACCGCCTGCTCGAG